>PAMC01000019.1 GCA_002710785.1 bacterium | reverse complement strand
CTGCCGCACCCGATATCCGCCACGCGTGTGATGGCTGCTCGGGCAGCAATCCGGGCCGCTTGCTGGTAAACCGCGTACTGGTAGTACTTTGAGAGATCGATACGACTTTTATGCCAGTACGACGCACCACTCTCTAAGGCTGTGTGTGGAGCTTCTTCATGTCGTGCTTGGTAGCCCGGTTTAATACAGTAGGTTTTATGTTCCATGATATCGTTCCAAGTTTTGTATAGTACACCAGTACGTAAAATTAAGGTACGCGTGGTAGGGATAATGGGCCACGAGCTCATCAGCCGAAAGTGGCGTAACGAGCCCGGCAAACTGCTCAATCGATCGGAGTTCGCGAAGCGCGATCCGTAAGTGCTCCATGAAGTAGTCTGAGTCAGAAAAGAATGTGCGCTGTGCTAAGCCTAGACCACTCTTGCTACGGTACGCAGCTTGGTGGCCAACCTGCTCAGCCAAGATCTCTTTCAAGACGTGCTTGGTGCACTGAGTATCGGTGAAGTCTTTGGTGAAATTGCGTGCGGCACGGATCACCTCAACGTCGAGAAATGGCATGCGCCCTTCAATCGATGCGTACGCGGTTGCAAAGTCCATCTTCCGCAAAAGGTCGTTCTCGAGGTACACCAGTTCATCGAGGTTATGTGGTGAAACACCGGCGTCTGCAAAGAGTGTGAGCGCCGCTTCCCACCCTAGTAGGGAATCGCCTTTAGCCGTGTCGAGCAAGTAACTGAGGTACCCCGCCGAGCGCACGTTTGCTACCAGGCGCAGAAGACGCTTCTTGGTCAGGTTCGAAAACGGTAGCCGATTGATCCCACGCACGGCACCGACGGCGGCACGAGCCTGCTGGCGCGCGAGACGAAGATGTCGGGAGTAGCCAAAGAAGAACTCGTCCGCCCCCTCTCCCGAGAGAACAACCTTAACGTCAGTTTGCGCGATCTTTGCAAGCGCGTAAATTGCGAGCATAGATGAATCAATGGTTGGTTCATCAATTTGCTGGTGCACCGCCATAAGGGCAGTCTCAAACTGAGCGCTGTTAAAATGCAGTTTATGTGGAGACACGTCGAGTGCAGCACCTATAGAGTCAATAAACGCCGCGTCGTCCGTCTTGTGCTCCATGATAATGCTATACGCATTGAGCGAAATACCCTGACGTTTAAGTGAAGCAGCAATGAGTGAGGAGTCGTTACCACCCGAAAAAAATAGTCCAACCGGCGCGTCTGACACCAAGTGGCGCAGGACCGCATCATCAAAGACTGTCTGGAGTGCAGCGGGAGAAGCGACCTCCGATGGAGATAGGTCAAAGAGATCGTCCTGAATGCGGTACCTCCCTGACGCAAGCTCAAACGTGAGCACGCTACCTCGTTCGAGCTTAAAAACGTTCTCGTAGGGAGTAAGAGGAGACGGAACGTACCCAAGTGCGCTGGCGATTGTAAAGGCGTCCGCTGAGAGCTGTGAACGTGAAAGTACGTGAGCCAACCCTTTAAGCTCAGAAGAAAAACCGAAGCGCTGATCGCCATCGTGGTAGTAGTAGAGCGGCTTCATGCCAACGTGATCACGTGCTAACGTGAGCGTGCGCAGCTGTGTGTCATAAATTGCAACAGCAAACATGCCCCGAAATGCACCGAATGCACCGACGCCCTTGCGAATAAAGGTTTCGAGAACCACCTCAGTGTCTGAGTTCGTGGTAAAGGTACTGCCTGCAGCTTCTAATGACGCGCGCAGGGCTCGAAAATTGTATATTTCTCCATTAAACACGATGACGTACCGTCCGTCCGATGAGTGCAGCGGCTGATTAGCGCGTTCGTCGAGGTCGATAATTGCGAGACGATTGTTACCCAAACACACCTCTCCATCACAGTACATGCCCGAGTGATCGGGGCCTCGGTACGCAAAAGATTGCAGATCGGCCGTTGCTTGCGCTTCTGTTCGTAACCCTACCGAGCCATAAATTCCACACATAGTGCTTACTTTTTAACTGCCACGACGTAGTAGCCTGACGCAAAAATGTTGCATTCGTAGACACGCTCCTTGTCGTAAATGCCATTTTCAGCCGTGATCAACCAACCGAGTTTGGCGACTAATTTCGCCACTACAAACACCAAAGCCTTTGTAACGTTGCCACCGCGAAAGGTCGACTGGTACGCGATCCGCTGCAGGAGAACTGCAATGGTTTGGAAATTTCTGGTCTCAGGTTCGAGGCTGGTAACGGTCCACCCATCTTTAAAGAGGTGCGCGAGGCCAAACTCGGTGTAGCGAAAATAATCGTGCGGTGCGTCATGAATGGGAAACACAAACCGCGTTGAGAGAATGAGCGTTCCGCCCGGTTTTAGTACTCGCTGCATCTCCGCCAGCGCCTGGTGCGGTGTATGTAAGTGCTCGAGCACCTCCGTACAGAGGATCGACTCAAACTCATTATCATGAAAAGGTAGGTCATGTGCGTCGGCCACAACATCTACTCCTTCACGAGGCTCAATATCACACGCAACGCGGTTTGGAAAATACTCCGCGTACGGCGCTTTTGAGGCGCCAAGATCAAGCGTACGAGCGTCCGAGGCGTGCTTGGCAACAAATGCTTCGATGTTATTTCGGGTTATCTTCTTTGCAAGCCACTTTTTCATCGTCCTAGTATATCGTATAGTAAGTCTGAATCCATCATGAAGATTATCTATTTCTCCAACTCAGAAGTGCCAGCCAAAGCTGCTAACAGCGTGCACGTCATGCACATGTGTGCCGCTCTGGCTGGTCTTGGGCACGACGCCGAACTCTACACCAAACGCTCTGCATCAACACAGCACCCCTCAAAGTGTGACGTCTTTGCGCACTACGGCGTGCCAGAAAATTTTCTAGTAACACCCGTGTGGTTCCCGCGCTTTCGCGGAAAAACCTTCGTGTACGCCATTGCTGGCTTATTGCACCTCGTCAAAGCAAAACCAGATCTGGTGTACGGCCGGAGCTTACTTGGCTGCGCGCTGGCTGCGCTTTTCGGGTACCCCACCGCGCTTGAGTTTCACAATGACTGTAACAGTGCGTTTGAGAAAAAAGTTTTTCGACTACTGGTATCGAGAAAGTGTTTTCTCGGATTAGTAGTAATTTCAGAAGCGCTCAAGCGACACGTTGCCACCCAGTACGCCTACCACAACGTACTCGTCGCACACGACGCCGCCCCGAAGGTTATAGGTGTCGCTGACCCCGTTACACTGCAAAGCTCTGAGAACTACGAGCTCAACGTTGGGTACGTGGGACAGCTCTACCAAGGTAAGGGCATGGAAATCATTAGTCAGCTTGCGCGGCGGTGTACGAGCTATGGCTTTCACATTGTTGGCGGGAGCGATACGGATGTTGCCCACTGGTCGCACAGCCTGCACGGGGTACCAAATGTGTTTTTCTACGGCCACCAACCGCACCGACACGTCAGTTCGTTTTTGGGGCAATTTGACGTTGTCGTGGCTCCGTACGCCCAGACAGTGCACGCTCACAACAGCGAGCGGGACATTAGTCGCTGGATGTCACCACTGAAATTATTCGAGTACATGTCTGCCAAGCAAGCTATCGTCGCCTCAGACTTGCCGGTGATCCGTGAGGTTCTCCGACACAACGAAAATGCACTCTTGTGTCCGCCAGATGCGCTAGACAAATGGGTCGACGCGTTAAACACGCTCGCGCACGATGAGGCTTTGCGGCAAAGACTTGGTGCTTGCGCCTACGCTGATTTCTCAAACGCGTACACCTGGGAGAGGCGCGCGCAGCGTATCACCGACTTCGTGAGCACACAGCAGCGCCCGGCGTAAACTACACCAACCAATTAAACGGCGCGAGAAATACCCTCTCAGCAAGCGAGAGCTTTTGTTTCCAAGAGTCGTTTTGGTAAAAACCCGTAAAGGCTTTTTTGCGCGTGTCGTTTCCTGAAAACCGATACGATGGCTCGTTGTTAATGCGCTCAACGAGCTGCGCAAAGTCAACCTGCAGACCCGTTCGTTCGTTAATGAGCGTGGCCCAGTGCTCAGGATTGGCAATGAAGTCTTCGTACTGCAGGCGTAGCTGCTGCGCTTGCGGAAAGCTCTTTTTGAGGTACCGAGACAAGCCAATGTTTGTGAGCAGCCAGTTGCGAATTGCTTTGTAGGTCGTGACTTTCGTAAATTGCTTGCGGTGCGAGTAGACTACGCCGCGCACGTCACGCACGAGGTGTATCACAAAGAGATTAAAGTCTGTCCGCTGGTGGAGCTCAGCCAGACGGTACAGTGGTTTTGATGAGTCAATGATATGCGTGACCGGCTTGCCCGTCACCTCACGCGCGTACCGCTGGATATCGTTGTAGAGTGGTTCGTTATAAAAACGCAGTGGCACGTGCTTAACCTTGCCCGTTAAGAGTACGTAGAAGCGCTCAGGCCAGCTAAAGCGCATCTTCAATTGCTCAGCCGGAGGTACGTACCGATCTATATCGTGCGCAAAGTGAGACCAGATTGGTGACTCAACAGCTGTCTGGCCTTGGTCGTCTCGCCCGTACCCCTCCCGGATAAGTCGCTCAAGGCTCTTCAACTCACCGACACCAAACGCGTTGGGGCTCGTGCCCAGCACTCGGTCAAGCAGCGTTGAACCGCTCCGCCAGGAGCTCGCGATGTACACAATGGTTGGCCGGTGGGTGGACTCGTTCATGGACGCAGCAGGTTAAGGGGTGCAAGCATCCAACGATACCATAGGGGCAGCTCTCGACGCCAGGCTTCGTCAAGTGATAACTGCGTAATCGGTCGTAACCGCATCTGGTTGCCGGCAAATCGATACGATGGGAAACGATCAAGTTGTGAGAAAAAGTCTGTAGTGTCGACAGCTATACCGCAAACGTTGTTAATGCGGGTTAGCCAATGTTCCGGCTCTTGCACAAATGCCTCGTAGCGCACTGTCATCCGGTGCGAACGTGGTACATGCCACCACAAAAACACCCGACCATACACCAAGTCGCTCAGCCAATAGCGAGCAGCCGTGAGCACGCGCATACCCTGCCTGCGGTTTGAGTTAGCAACTCCCCGCACATCTCTGGTGAGGTGTAGTACGTATACCTCGTCAGCAACTGTCGAGACGATCTCGGCGAGCGAGCGAACTGTTTTGGAAGAATCAATCACAGTTGTTATCTCGCGGCTCTCGAGTTCACTCGCAATCTGACGGACATCGTCGTAGAGGTACTGGTAGTTAAAATTAGCCGGAGCACCCAGAGGTCTGCCGAAAAACAGTCGTAGCTTTTGTCCCGTATTTAGAGTGTGCGTAGCAGTAGCAGCTGCGAGATACCGATCCGGCGTATCATACATACGCCCCCACAGTGGTGACGTCGCGGCGGCATGACCAGTGTCATCAGTAGCAACCACCGACTCCCCACGAAAGTACTTATCGAGGTATCGTACGCCACCAACCGACACGGTCGAGGCGTCCGTTGCTAAAATTCGCTCAAGTAACGTAGAGCCACTGTGTCCGGTGCCGAGTATGTATAGTACTTTTTTTCGAGGTGTGTCTATCATATTCAAGATCTGTCGGCGGCGGGGCCGCCAATCACCGTCGTGAGCGTTTGCTCCCAAACAGCCGGCGCAAACCGTTCGTTAAACAGCCGCTCGCTACCAGCTTGCCAAGTATGTTTATCCTGCACTGCCTGCGTAATGGCCTGCTTTAAGTCACACACTAGCTGCTCGTACAGGCTCTGGCTCGTGTACTCAGCTGCTAAGTCGCTACGATCTATCGTAATGCAGTCTACCCGCTCTAGTTCTCCAAGTTGTGTCCGCTCTAGAAACGGATGCTTGAGCAATCGACCGTTAACCCCGTCGGTCACCAACTCCGGGGTGGCATAGACATCGGTGGTAATAATGCCCATACCAAACGAGAGCGCTTCTAAGATAACAACACCGAACGTCTCTAGGAGCGAGGGGAAAATAAAAATGTCGTGTGTGGGGTAGTACTCGGCAAACAGCTCCTCACGCGACTGCGGCGGCAAAAACGTAATGCGCGTATCGTGCTTGTACCGCTCGATAACATCATCTTCGACTGGAGCAATCACCGTTAGGCGTAAGGTCTCATCAAAAACACGTGAGAAAGCCTCAAGCAACTCAGGGCCGCCCTTTCGTCGAAACCCGAGGCCAACAAACAAAAACCGAGTCAGGCCGTCCCCGACTCGACGGTTGCCTTTGTAGTTTTGCTCCGTAAAGGGATACAGGGTGTGTGTCTTAGGAACCAGCGCGGACGCACCCTCACCGAGCAAGGCCAGGGTATGCTGACGAGCAGTTTCGGACATAAAAGTAATGGCCTGTGCAGCAGCAAAGCGCTTAATGAGTGTCTTGCGACGGCGGAAAAATGCCCACAACCGGTAGTACGTAATTACAAATGGATTGTCCAATTCGACGACAAAGGGCTTTCGTGAGTCTTTGGGAAAGGCGCCCCAGAGGTAGAGGAGCTCGGCGTCTCCGGCCTCTGCTACCGATTGGCGGTTGAGGATGGGTAGCGTACGAAACAGCAAACGTTTGACGTGGCCACGCAATCGGTATTTTCCGCTCTTGGCATCTATGGCCCGCTTAATTGAGGTACGTTGCTTCACTGCTGGCAACATTGGCTCGCACACGCGCGCTGCCTCACGCGCTGTATCCCACATGCGTTCGCGACTGCTAATCCTGACATTAAAGAAGACTTTTTTCATGTTGCGTTATGATAGTAAATCTTCCCACTGTTGCATGATGGTCGTTTTGTCAAAGGCATCAGCGATACGGCGGCGGTACTCAGTGTGTTCTGGCCCGCGGAACCATCGACGCTCCAGGACGTCAGAGAGGGCTTCCGCCAGCTGCTGCTCTTCTGGAATGAGCGGAATGTCTGCAGGCGGTTGCCAAATTGGCGGCAGATTCTCTGGCGCCTTAATAAGCACGCCAAAGGGTGTCTCGTGTGGGTAGGCAATTGCCTCGAGAATACCTACGTCTGGCGCAATAATTTCTCGCGGTCCGGAGACGCAGTCGGTGGAGACTATCGGCAGGCCAACTGAGAGTGCTTCGAGCACCGTATTGGGCATCCCCTCCCAGAGTGAACTAA
This sequence comes from bacterium, assembly GCA_002710785.1. GTDB lineage: Bacteria > Patescibacteriota > Minisyncoccia > Phycocordibacterales > UBA918 > OLB19. The sequence goes on along the minus strand of PAMC01000019.1, from coordinate 16,023 downwards.
ACGCAAAGAGATCAGCCGAGGCGAGAAACTGGTAGACATTGGGGTGCTTACCAATAAGGTGCACCACGTCGGTCAGCTCACAAGCAGCCACCAACTGCTCGAGTCGGGCGCGGTATTCCCCTTCGCCAATAATGACCAGCTTGGCAGTCGGGTGCGCTTCGCGTACTGCTGAAAACGCGCGAATTAAGTGCCACTGCCCTTTTTGTTGTATCAAACGTCCAATACTAATGACGAGTGGCGTATGCTCCGCCAGCCACTGGTGCTCCGGCGGCAGTGCTTCACCAACTCGTTCTTCCACGTACGGCATATCGAGCGAATTGTAGATGGTCGTCGTGTTAGTGAGCTGCCAGTTACTCTGCAGCTGATGCTCAATCGCACGCGTGACTGCTACCACCACGTCGGCGTGCGGGTAGAGCACGCGTGACACAAAACGGAACAATCGGCCAAGCCGGTTCGTGTTATTGCGAACCGAGACAATGACCTTTCGTCGCCAAAAGAACAAACGCTTGGCTACCAACGTGTAGAAACTGGCCTCCTCTAAAAAGGCGTACACGACATCGATTTGGTGATGTCTCGCGTAACGGTTAATCTTCCACACGCGCAGCGGAATACGGGGTAACTTGTGAAGCCAGCTCTTTTTCGCTCCCTCGTCGAAGGTGTGGTAAATCCCGTGGTACGGGAACTTCTGCGCTGCTTCATAAAAGGTAAGCAGGTGTGTTTCGTAGCCCTGGTCGGTCAGGTAGTTACCGAGGTTTGCGGCCGCCTTCTCCGCGCCACCGCCAATCCAGAGCACACCAGTAATAATCAGCACTTTCGGTTTCGTGTCGGTCGCTTCATTCATGTCAGCTAATAGTACCAAACCAAGGTCCTAATAGTTATACTCCTCATCGTGTCGTACGCGCCGCGTGAGCAGAGCTAATACGGTCAACACTAAGAGGCCAATGAAACCGAGATACGCAAGCTGGCGATCGTCAGACGCATCGTGCGTCGCTGCCGCAACCGGAATCGCTTCAATCACGGCAGCTGTTTGGCTCTGTGGGGTGGCGACAGCCGCCAGTGTTGTGCTCGTAGCGGTGGCTGGCTCGGGATTAGAGGCAAAGCCAAACGAAGATGCGCTATTGGTAGTTTCTTCTGCAGCATAGCTTTGTGAAGGTACTGGCGGCGCCACAGTTACAGGCGACGAAGCGGCAAATTGTGCAGTCGTTGGTAGCTGGTACGCCACTACTTGATCAGCCTGGTCGTGCACTGCCACCACCATAGAATCAGCAGCCGGTAACACGGCGGGCGGCAGTGTAATGGCGGCATTTGGTTTTAAGAACGTGTCGGGTGGCAACGTAAAGGAGGTGCCAGCAGCAGTAACGGTGTAATTACCGAGCGCTAACTCGTACTTTGCAGTATTCGAGAGCTGCACGGCTCCGTCTGGCGCCCGGGTAATGGCCAGCTGCACCGGCAAAATGGTAATTTCATGCCGAGCGGTTGTCTGCTCGCCTTGGTAGCGACCCCGAATGGTGACAACGTAGGTGCCTGGGTACTGGTACTGGTGTTCTACGCTCGTGCCGCTGTCGGTGTAGGTGTCACCAAAGTTCCAGATAATTTCTCGACCAGTGGCACTCTGAGCGCCGCGCCCAGATACTGCTGCTCTAAAAGTAATCGGCTGTGCAACGTAACCCACCGTCGGAGCAACAACCTGTATACCGAGTGGGTCGGTGCTCTCGCGCTGCGAAGATGATGTTCGACGGGCTGGCGGGCCACTGCCGCCACTAGTGTTGTTTGATGTGGTTTCGACAACGTCATCTTCCGAAGCTGAAGCTGTTGCGTTAGTGGTGCCAGGGGTGGCGACCGCACTAACCCAGCCGCCGGTTGTATACTGGGCCGTCTCTTTAGTAGTGTTATCTCCCCCGATATTTTCCCAATTCTCTCCTCCAGCTACCTGGTCAACCAAATTACCGTCCGCGTCGTAGAGGCGAAGTGTGGCGCCAGTGTTTGGCAGACTACCAGTGTAGATGTAAAACGCCGAGCCAGGAGCTGAGCTGTCGTCGGTTCGCTCCAAAACTGCATAGGCGCCGGGAGCTACGCTCCCGGCGCCCTCGAGCGTCACGTCAAAGTTGGCACCATCGCTGATACGCCAGCCGTTAAGCGAGACCGCGCTGGGGCCATCGTTGTGGAACTCAATCCACTCATCATTCGCACTATTACTCGTCCCCATCCAGGCAATCTCGCTGAGGTATACAGCAGCGTAGGTCGTACATGGCAACAAAAGTACTCCCAATGTCGCACCCATTTTACCCAGCCCTAGAACGTGTCGTAAGATCGTGCCAGGGCTGGGTCGCGCGATTTCACTAATGTACACTGCGGCCTGTGAAGTAAACGGGACGCACAGCAAGACGAGGAAAAGTACAGTACGAGACATACCTACATTAGCGTTTCTTGAGCGGAGAATTGTCTGCTCCTGTAACGCGTAGCATGCGTTCAATTTGCTTAGGGTCGAGCGTGTCTTTTGACGTGAGCTCACGAGCGGCCGGATCTGGCTCTGCGGGTGCTGCTGGTTTCTTCGCGACTGGTGTTTTCGGTTTTGGTTTGGGCGAGACCTCTCCCGTTGGTGCCTTACTGGCACGCTTCCCTTCCCGTTCCGCAAGCACGGAAGCCAGAGCATCTTTTAGTGATGCGGTGGTTGGTTTTTGAGCTGCCTCTTTTGGTTTGGTTGGTGCATCAACCCTAGGTTTTTTGTCGGCTGTTGGCTGTGGTTTCTTGTCCGTAGTGTCTGCTGGGGTGTCGGTTTTGGCAATCGACTTTAAGACGCCGCGGAGTGCCTCGAGGTCAGTCTTTTGGCTATTGCCGCCGTTCGATTGCTTCGACTGGCTTTTTGTGTGAGCGGCTGGCTTTTCTTTAGCGCCTCCGCCGTTCTTATGAAGAGCACCGCCTGCTTTGCTGTTACCAGGCTTACCGTTACTTGGTGGCTCGCGCTTGGGTTTGTAGCTATTCTCCATCCAAACATTAATCGACGATTCTACCTGCTCACGTGCAAATCCAAAGCGCTCTTGGCTGCGGGCGATGACCATATCGCGACACGACACCGACGGTGCCTCAATTGGCGGCAGTGTGGTAGCTGAAAATGGCCGCGAGCCAATGCCATCGATCATAAGCGTGAGGTACACCTGGGCAAAGCCGAGGTTAACGATATCAACCGCGTAAAACTGCGGAGCAAAAATGGTTTCTAAGACCTCCGCATCAAACGGTCCAACGCGGAAGCTGATAATGGTGCCCATGTTACCAAAGACAGCATTCTTAACCTCCTCCTCCATTTGCTCAACGTACTGGTGGGCGATGGTGAGGTTAAGCTTGTACTTTCGTGCCTCGGAGAGAATATCGGCAAAGGTAGCGTTAGCGAAGCTTTGAAACTCATCAACATAGAAGTAAAAGTTGGGCATCGCTTGCATCTGCTGCGGCGAGAGGTCAGCCCGACTCATGGCGGCTAAGTACACGCGGGTGGTGAGCATCGAACCTAAGAGATTCGCATTACCTTCACCGATAAGACCCTTAGAAAGGTTAGCGATGAGAATTTTTTTCTCGTCCATCATCTGCCGCAGATCGAAGCTCGTGTGCGGTTGGCCAATAATGTTGCGGATCAGTGGGTTAGCGGTAAACTGTCCGATCTTGTTTTTGATCGCATCGCCCGCCTCTTGCATGTAGCGTTCGTTGTAGTTGGCAAACTCATCTACCCAAAACGATTTAACTGCCGGGTCGCCGATATTCTCCACCACCTCCTTGCGGTAATCCTTGTCTGAGAGCATCCGGTTTACTCCTAAGAGAGTCGAATTCGGGTACTCAAGCAGCGCCAAAATGGTGTTTTGGAGAATGTACTCCATACGCGCACTCCACGCGTCGACCCAAATCTTCTTAAACACCGACATCAAGCCAGCTGCTACCAGGTGGCGTTTCTCGGGGCCGACATCTTCCATCACGTTAAACGCGATCGGGTGCTCTGTATCAAACGGCGCAAAGTAGAGTACGTCCTCAACACGGTCTTCGGGGACGTAGTTTAAGAGCGTCTCGGCGGTAGCGCCGTGTGGGTCGATAAATGCTAGCCCATTACCGTTTTGCATGTCCTGCACGGCCATGTTCTCCAGGAGCGTTGACTTACCCATGCCCGTCTTACCAATGACGTAGACGTGTCGGGTGCGATCTTTGGCTTTAATGCCAAACGGCACGTTCTGGCCGCGCGCGTCGGTCTTGGCAAAAAAAGTAATTTGTTCGGGGTCGTAGGCCATAGATGACTACAGTATAACAAAAACACGCGTCACCTCAGGGTAACGCGCTTTCTTCAGTCTGGCAGTGCCAGCCAAAACGAATTGGTTGGCCATCAATCTCGTCTGAGAGCGAGCAATTGCTGTACCCCCATAACAACAGCCCCATGATTATCAAAACGATCACCATGGCCGGATTTGTGTTTCTAGGCACTCTGGCCCTCCCTGCCGTTAATCTGCCGGCATTTAATCATGCACGTGCACTTCGCGCAAGAGCTAGTTACGGTACCGCTCCAGGGCGTAATTATGCAGCGCGGTTACATCTGCGCTACGCGAGTCTGAGCCCAACACCACAATCGCGACTGGGCGCGCACCACCGCCAAAATCAATTTCGTGTACGGTCAGCGACGTCTGTTTAGCGGCTTCAGTTTCACCAATCTTGCCACCCACAAACGTCTCCAGGCCAGCGATGCCATTAAAGTTATCTAGGTCACTAAAGTCATGTTCTCGCGTCGCCTCGACCGCCTGCTCGCGGGCGCTCACGTGCAGCAAAAACGGGTAGTTACGCTCTAGGTACTGCGTGAGGGTGTAGATATCGCGGGCGCTCGATTGGTTACCATCGTCGAGTCCGGACGGGTCGGTAAAGGTAGTAGCGCTCAACCCTAACGCTGTCGCCCGGTCGTTCATGGCGGCAATAAACTGCTCGCGACCCATCTGGGTGGCCAGCACTTCAGCTGCTTCATTAGAAGACTCCAAGAGCAGCAATTGCAGTAGGTCAAACACGGTGGTGCGGTGGATGCCCGATAGGCGTGGCACTAACGTGGTAGCGTGCTGCTCAGCAATCACGGGCACCTCCCCTTCAAGATCGAACTCCTCAGCGACCACGAGCGCGGTCATCAGTTTGGTTAGAGAGGCAATTGGGGCTACCAAGTCGGCATTGTACGCAGCGAGTGTCTCATCCGAGCTGAGGTCCTTTACCAAGTAGCTGCGCACCGCAAGCTGCGGTCCTCGTGGAGTCAGGGCGCCAGCAGTAACCGTGTTTTCTGGTGTGTGTACCAAAACCGGCGTGCCCGAGGCCACGAGCGCTGCGAGCGCGGCCGCATCGCTCGCCCCAAGCGCGAGGCCGAGCGACGCAGCCATAGCTGGTGTGCCATCATTTTTTTGAGCCGGGCCGTGCAGGGCCAGACGCTCATTAAACTCCACCACATCGGTGTAGTAGGCTTGCGCTAAGCTCGAGTAGCGCTCAGAGCGCACGGCCGAGACAGCATAGTACCCAGCTGGTACATGTCGCCACGACTCGGTGCTTGCGAGCTCAGTGACCGGAGCTGCCCATACCAGTTGCCCGCTCTGGTAGAGCTCAGCTTTACTGGCCCCAACGTCAACCGTCAGTAGTTGCGGTTGAGTGTGCACGAGCTCATCGCGCAGGGTCTCAAAGTAGGTGGCGTCGCTGAGTGCCGTTTGCGGCCCAAACGCCATCGTTCGCTGCTGATACGGCCAGGTATCACTCGCGACCAGCACGGGGCTCGCCGGCTGGCTGAGCCGATTCTCAACCAGACTCGTTGCTTGGGTGTATACCAAAAAACACACCGCACTGACCGCAACAAGGGCCATGCTCGGACGCACCATAAGAGCCCGCGACTGCGACGAAGTGGTTGACGGCGGTGAATATGGTATGAGCAAACCACGCTGCACGCTTGCGTGGCGGCGATAAAAAAGCCTAGAAAGTAAACTCATGTTGTACGAGGTACCCTTATTGTACCAAGCTGTACCTCGCTGCCACGCTACTATTGGACAGTTTGGGTTTCTTCACTGGTGGCTTCGGTAACGACCTTCGGGGTGCTGCCATCGTGCTCAAGAAACGCGTCGGTGCCGCGCTCACCGTTACCGCGATCGATCGTGCGTAGGTACATGGAGCGCCGTAGGCTGTAGCCGACCAGAATTAGGGCAATGCCGGCCCCGAGCAAACCGTACTCCTTCCACTGACTGGGGACGCCGAGACTTGGTAAGAAAACAATAACCAAACCGAGTAGCATGATGAGCGATTCGCGTGACATAGTACGTGCATTATAGCGTAGGAGTAACAATTACCACAAACTCTCCACGCTGGTGCTCCGGGTTGTCTTCAAAATACTGCAAAACTTCTTCCGGCGTGCCGCTCACAAACTCTTCGTGCAACTTAGTGAGTTCGCGAGCCAGCGCAACCTGAGCAACTGAGACCTCAGTGAGCGACTGCAGGGTTTTCATAACGCGGTGTGTCGACTCAAAGAAGATTACTGGATGCTCGTACTCACCGAGGTTTGCAAAAAACGTCTGCCGACCCTTCTTCTGCGGCACAAACCCCAAAAAAGTAAACTGGTTGCCGGTTAAACCCGCAATCGAGACTGCCGTAGTAACCGCGCTCGGGCCAGGGATGGCCTCAATTGTTGCACCAGCTCTGCGCGCTTGTTGAATAAGGAGCACACCTGGGTCGCTCACGCCTGGCGTACCCGCATCAGAGACGAGCGCGATATGCGTGCCTTCGGCTAAGTCTGCCATAATTTGCTCGTGCACTCGCTCGCTCGCGTGTGCATCGTAGCGTTTGGTTGGGGTTTGTATCTGGTAGTGCTTGAGTAACTTGCCGGTCACTCGCGTGTCTTCACACAATATATAGTCCGCTTCCTCCAAAATCCGCTCCGCCCGGTGTGTCATGTCTTCCAAATTACCAATCGGTGTTGCCACTACACTTAATTTTCCAACTTTGTCATTCATTAATATCAAAACTATCATTGAGAGGAGTAAAAGAAAAGGCTGATGACTACGCCAGCGGCCTTTTCAAATCATACGTATCTTACCTCCAGCTAAAACCTCGACCAAAGTGCCCCCATGCGGCAGTGTCTGCATATATTGGAGCCTCGAGTCCAAGAAATTCTTTAATGCCATTTGGCGTCAAATCGTAACCGGTCACTTCTTCAGGCACCCCGTCAACCACTGCCACCGCCATGAGCGCATCTGGGTGACCAATTGCGTACGCCAGCTTCACCAGCACTTCTTGAGCATTCGGGTTTTTCTCGAGATAATCCACCGCAATACGGCGCGCCATGTATGCGGCGCTTCGATCCACTTTACTCGGATCCTTCCCCGAGAATGCGCCACCACCCACTGCTACTTCGGGCCCGTAATTATCGACGATAATCTTACGGCCGGTGAGTCCTGCGTCTGCATCAAACCCACCCTGACTCCAATCTCCAGTTGGATTAATGTGATATTCCTTGGCGTTGGGAATTACTTCTTCTACCAACTCTAACAGATCGTTCTTAGGAGCATTTTGGAAACTGCAGACGACTGATGTTACGTCACCATTTGCATCCAATGTAACTTGGGTTTTGCCATCATACGGATATTCTGAGTAGACTTGCTGACACAAATTTCGTGCCAATTCGTATTCTTTGGGCATATAGGTAGCCGTTTCTCGAGTCGCATACCCAGTCATTATTCCTTGATCACCAGCTCCAGTACCCTCGCCAGCTGCATCAACACCGCGAGCAATTTCCGGACTCTGCTCAACAATATGGACTGAAATATCGTAACCCTCACCTGCTACAGCATTAACGATTTTTTCAATATCAACATTTGTAGCCCTGGAGGTCACCTCACCGGTCACAAAAATCTTCCCGTGACTACCAACTGACTCCACTGCCACGCGGCTTTTGGGATCTTCCTTGAGATAGGCATCTAATACGGCATCAGAAATCTGATCACAAATTTTGTCTGGGTGTCGTGGCGACACACATTCGGCTGTTCGCAACATGTATTAAATCTTTTACTGTGTAACGTTCCAAATACAAAACAGTGCCTGAGCAGCACTGTATCCAAGGAGTGTTGCATCTACCCAACGTTCGTTGGTTGAATGTCGCACCGTTTCTACCTCGGTAGAGGGTTGCGGATGGAGTTAGCGGGTCAAGTCCCTCGTCCATACTCTGGATACTGGTTATGTAATTGGCATCTAATTATACTAAGCAAATTGCATAATAGTTACGCTGTCCCCGATCGTTTCTGTCGCGCAATCTCGGCCAAAACGAGGGCAGCTGCTACCGACACATTAAACGACTCCACCATCCCCCGCATTGGGATGGTGATTTTTTGCTCACAAAACTGGAGTGCGCGATCGGAGAGTCCGCGGTGCTCATTACCAACCCAGAGCGCAATGTTGTCTTCGCTAAAGTCGTGCTGCCACAGCTCCTTTGCCGCTGGTTCGTGGATGGTTGTAGCAATACTATTGTACTGCTCATGCCGCAACCGCTCCTCGAGCTCATTGTGATTGGTAAAGGTTTTAATCTCGACCCACTTATTGGCGGTTGAGGAGCTGTACTTCCCTACCTCCCGCGGGTCGTACGGCGTTACTTGATCAAACAAATAGAACACAGTTCCTGCCCCCAAACCATCACAAGTGCGCAAAATTGCTGCCGCGTTGTGTGGGTCGACGATATCTTCGAACACCACCAGCACACCCGGCAGCCGGTTGGCTTGCATACGGTCAATTTTGGCTTGGCGCTCTGGTGTAGGCATAGTGCCGCCATCCTAGCATAAAAAGAAAAAACGGAGCACGCGATGTGCTCCGCGACTAGTAGGAGGTGCGACGGCTAACCAGCAGTTTGAACAGTCGCACAAGACGACGTTGCCAGGTTGGTGGTAGACGCGCGTTAAGCCGTTTCAGCGGCTCCATGATGCGATCGAAAGTGTTCATCGGTTTGTAGACCGGTTCCCACTTGAGGTACGTCGGCCAGTGATGGCTGCCTGGCACATGCTCCGCCAACATCTTCGCACGCTTTAAATGCCAATCAAAACCGATGACAGACCCACCTCCGTAGGTTTCACAGAAAATTTCGAGCTCGCCGAAGGTGCTGAAATGGTCTGATACCAGCTCATAAACTTTCGTAGCACCGTTCGCCCGAAGCCAGTCAGCCATCATCGCTGAGTAGGGCCGCGGCTGATGCGGAAAGTCGGGCGAATAGCCGGGCGCGACCACGAGTGTATCGCCGGTTTTCCGTTGGTGTTTGATCCCTGCTTGCAGCAATTCAATCACCTCAGGACCGACGTCTGTTTGATCGTGGTTGAGATCACGGCCAAGCACCAGAGTGTAGCCCAATTCATGTCCTCCCCTTCAACAAAAGATCTACCCAAACATGGATGGTCAGGGCTTTAGTAAAGATAAAAACATATACGGCTATTTTGTCAATATTTCACTCACCTTCGTGACATTGCCGGCTCCGACGCACAGCACCACATCGTTACTACTGGCAGTTTCGGTAACTTCAAGAGCTACTGCTTCAATAGTATGAAAAAGTGCCACCTCAACTCCCCGCTCCAAGAGCGCGTCACGTAACATCTCACTCGAGACGCTGCCGTCGTCTGTTTCCCGAGCAGCGTATATTGGTAGCAGTAGAACGCGATCGGCCTTGGTGAGGGCACTGACAAATTCGTCAAACAGGGCCTTGGTGCGCGAGTACGTATGTGATTGAAATACCACCGTTAGCTGTTTGCTCGGATGCACCTCTCGCGCGCCCGCGATAGCGGCTGCTACCTCGGTGGGGTGGTGCGCGTAGTCGTCGTACACCGGTGCATTGTGTACCTCACCTTTGTACTCAAACCGCCGCGCTGTGCCAATAAAGTTTCGCAGTGCTTCGTCACTGTACCGTTCTTCAATCTGTATAGCCGACGCTGCGGCCTCTGCGGCAGCGGCATTTTGCCGGTTGTGTAAACCAGGCTGCAATAAATCGCGTTCCAAGTTGAGGTACTCCGTATAGTTAATCACGGTCGCTTTTGCGTTAGCTAAAACTGGGGCAACGTTCGAGTCTTTCGTATCAGCAATAATGTAGCCGTCTTCTGGCACCTTAGCTACCAACTCGGCAAACGCGGATTGCACATCGGCCAGATCTTTGTAGTAGTCAACGTGCTCGTGCTCGAGGTTAGTAATTACGAGCACATCTGGCTCAAGGTGTAGAAAGTCCCGCTTAAACTCACAGGCCTCCACTACCGCGTACTTGCTCTGTCCGGCTCGATAGTTGCTGCCTGTCTTACTGCGCAACGATCCGACAATGACCGTCGGGTCGTAGCTGGCTTCTTCTAAAATATCCGCCAGCATCGCCGTAGTCGTCGTTTTGCCGTGCGTACCGGCTACTGCAATCAAGTAGTACTCATTGGCGACCCGGCCGAGCGCCTCAAAGTAGTTAATGGTCTCAATACCAGCTGCTCGAGCCGCCTCGAGCTCCGCCCATCCCTCGGTCTCAGGTGTCACCCCTTCGGTGTACACCACCAACTCTGGCTGACTATCATATATGATAGTCTGACTGTGTTCGTACGCAACCTGAGCTCCCTCAGCTATGAGCTTCTCTGAATTTGGCGTTTTATTTATATCTGAACCACTAACTTGCCACCCCTCGTGCAGGTAGTACCGTGCCAAGCCGCTCATCCCAATCCCACCAATACCGATAAAATGAATCTTATTTTTCTTCTCCATACACTTCACTTAAAAATACATTCAAACCCTTCTCACGCAGACGTTCCTCATGGGAAAACTCAGGATCATCCAATGCAATGTATGTAGCCACTTCAGACTTGGTGTATCCAGCATCTCTTAATAGAGAAAATAGGCTTGTCGCCCACTCCTTACTTTGTATAGGCGAAGACAAAAAAATACTTAACCGCTGATCTGTGACCGGCAGATCTTCATTACCTATAACTACCTCTAACTCGAATATCTCACTTATGGCAGCAGTTGCTAAGTCTGCATCGGGAATGCTTTCTGAAACGAGATAATCTCTAAAGTTGGTTAGGTACGCAACTGGGTCAGATACAAATTTATAAGCGCGGGAACACTCGCTCTCGTTTTCAATAAAGTAAAACTTTTCAGCACTTTTTGGCCAGCCCCAGTTCTCACTCATATCTTATTAATCAAACTCATAAACTCATCATTGCGCTCGTACTCGTTTTTGTACTGCGCAAAGGAGGCGAAGGCGGGGCTAAAGAGAATAATATCGCCGTTCTCTGCTGTGTCTTTCGCGGTCACTAGTGCGTGCTCTAGGTTTTCTACCGTTATTACCTGCTCGGTATCATGTATGATACCGAGCAACTTTTCGGTACCACTGCCGGGCGTGAGAATGACGCGCTTGCAGTGGTCTTTTATCGCCAACGCCAGCGGAGCTAAATCGACATTTTTATCAGCCCCACCAGCTATGAGAATAATGTTTTGGTTACCCAGGTCAAGTGCCTTAAGGCCGGCAATCGTCGCGTTTGGTTCGGTAGCATTGTTGTCATTGTAGATGCGCACATTGTCGACCGTCTTCACCAGCTGCAACCGCCCCTCTACCCCGGGGAAGGTGGCCAAGCCTTCGAATATCTCCGCTTCAGGGAGGCCAACTGCCTCCAGCGCTTTATACGCTAAGGCGGCGTTGAGGCGATTGTGCTCGCCCGGCATAGCTAGGTGGGCGTCTTCCGGGATCAGCGAGCTATCGGCCAGTACCACCTCTTGCCCGAGCGTTTCGCCAGGAAACTCTTTTTTGATCCACTCAAATACGGCTGGCGTGGTGATGAGTGTACCGGCCTCGTCTTGGTGCAAAAAGATCTGCGCTTTGTCGGCAAAGTAGGCGCTCATGGCCTCGTCTTTACTCATGCCTTCTCGCTGGTAGTAGTTGAGGTGGTCTTCCATAAAAGTGGTAAACACTGCCACCTGCGGACTAATCCCCGCCCAGCCAAACCCCTGCAGCTGCCAGCTGTCGAGCTCCATAACACAAAGTGAATCGTCATTTACGTCATTAAGTAGTTGTAGGTTAGACACGCCGCGGATATTCCCTCCGAGCAAAACCTGCTCGCCGGTCACGTAGCTGAGAACATGGTGAATCATTGTCGTGACGGTACTCTTTCCCCGGGTACCGGTCACTCCAATAATTGGTACGCGAGATAACTCAGCAAACAAAGCTGCGCTTTGCTTAAGTGGAATACCCGCTTCGCGACACTGCGTGAGTACCGGCTCATCCAGCGGAGCCCCGGCGCCAACCCACACGAAATCGACATCTTCAAAGTCTGCAAAGTCGTACGGGCCAAATTTAAATGTAACGTTCTCGTACTGCGCTAGCGCGTCAACCGACGGTTGCATCACCTCTTGTGGAGCCGCATCAACCACCGTGATCTCTGCGCCCGCTTCGGCCATGTACGCAGTATCACCTACCCCGCGACCTAAAAGCCCGATGCGCATCACCGTTACCTTTTTGCCTTTGAAGTAGTCCCAAAATAGCATGGTGGTAGTGTACTAGAAACCCACGAAATTGCGACTGAGTCTTACATTTTTAACTAAACTTTGGTATAGTACCGGGCACGAAAAAGAGGCACTAGAGCCCCCTGTCCGCGCTTAGCTCAGTTGGCTAGAGCATTCGACTGATACTCGAAAGGTCCTAGGTTCGAATCCTAGAGCGCGGACAGGGGGCTTTATTCGTGTCCGCGCGAGCTGAAATGAAAAAACCGCATTGGTCTTTCGACTAATGCGGATGTGGGAGGGTGGCCGGATTGCCACCCTCTCCGTACCGTAAGTGAACTCAGGTGCCGGTGAGCCAGCCAAAAAGGCGGTGCACGGCGAGGAGCACGATGCTTGAAAAGATGGCAAGTGTCCAAAAAACCCTTCGGATGTCGGCCTCAATCCAGCGAACCAGACGTTGCCAACGGCCCACGCCGGGTCGAATTGCCGATCGTGGTACCGGCCGGCAACGCGTCAGCACGCCGGACTGAAACGGATCATCGTGATCCAAACGCGTCCGATCGTGATCTGGCGAATAATAGTCCATGCTCTGTCCTCTCAATGTTCTGCGCGCTGGTTGGCGCATGTTTGCTGGCGGGATTGCCAGCAGTACAAATTAAATACTAGCACAAAAATGGTTAAATGTCAATTTTGGTACTAATTTTAGCGTTTTGGCGTGTGAGTACGGTATGATTAGGGGTACGAGAGCGACGTATGCAACTCCCCCACCGTCCGAGCACGCTACTGCAACACGCTGTTAATTCGCTGGTTTTTAAGCGCCTACCAGGCGTACTTATTGGCCTCGCCATTGGGTTTGGCTTGGTGTTCATCACACACGCAGCCGAACCAGAGGCCTGTGGTTTTGGACTCGTGCAGTGTGACGAAAATGGTGTTATCTGGGATTTTGCTGCCGTTGGCGCTGATAACGTTGCGCAACTAGCCACCAGCGATGGTTTGGCTGAGGCCATTCTCGCGTTTGGCTATTTCTTAAATCGATCGGTCCTACCGCTCCTGATTGGTGTTGCGCTCTTTGTCTTTTTGTACTACTTGGCGCGCACGCTCATTATCGATGCGGTAAGCACGGACAAACGAGAGGAAGCGCGAAAACGGATGTTGTGGGGCTTGGCCGCTTTTATTTTGATTGCCAGCCTTTGGGGCATCGTAAATTTGCTCACCGTACCGCAAATCGATCGCGATCGATCGATTTGTCCCGACTACCTTGGTAACTTCTGTGGCAACCTGGGGTTTGAGCGTGGCAGTAGTGGGTACAGTGGCTCCAGTAACCTCGACTATGGCAACGACAGCAGCTGGGTGCCCAGGGATACGTCGGTGGGTGGTAATCGCCCGTCAACTGCTCCCCCGCCACAGTCGGTATCAGCGCTTGGGGAATTACTCTTTGGTGAGTACCGCGACAGCCCTCAGTTTAATTTCCGTACCGGCGAACCTCGCGCAGCCGGCAGCGCTGTCACGTTAGCAACCAACACAAGTTGCGAAGCTGGCCTCAATGCCCTACAAACAGCCGCTGGTATTGAGACGTTGCAGAGCGGTTATTTGCTATACCGCTCAGGTGGCACCGTTGCGTGGCTTAATGTTACCGACGCCACTGAGCAAACTGGTATCACCTACGATGCTGAGTGGATGCAAGACGAAATCGTAAGCGCTTCTGCGCTTGCGCTGGTACACACCCACCCACAAGCGGTCATTGAGGCGTCAGACCTGAACACTACAGGTTACCCACCTGGCACAGACGATTTTGAAATCATGTGTGACGATGTCATAAACGACGCCCTGTTTGTGACGGTTGACCAAGGACAAGTTTGGGTGGCAGAGAGTACTGGCGATATGTGCCCACGCCGTGCTGGTGAGGTCGACGACCTGCCAGTTATTAGTACCCTACTCCACTTAGCGGTCACGCCAGCAGGTGAACGCAACGCACAGTTTGCGGAGCTTTACGACTGGGACGAGCTACCTTCAAGTGTCCGCCAGGGTCTGCGCGATTACGTCACCACCGACTTTAGTCGCCTCAGTACGAGCGAGGTGTTGCTGATGGCCGACGACATCGCCCGTGATGGCAGTATGCGCATCGAGCGTACGAGCATGAGTGATTTCTGCGCCACCTTCTAGGTTGTGAGATGCACAAAAAAGCGCCACTTTCGTGGCGCTTTTTTGTGCATCAGCGTTGCAGTATTTATATTGCCTTTTGTCTTATCCTGTGGCGAAGTCTTTCCTTCGAGTCTGATACCAGATTAGGGATCTAGGTATCATGTCCCATTGCAAGTGCAATTGCATACTTACAATATCGACCAATTAGATAACTGCAAATCATATGCAGTATCGAGTCCAATTGGAATTAATCCACGACCAGCTTCCGCTAGCCGTGCCTTGTTACGACTTAGTCCTTGTTATCGAGCTTACCGTAGGCCGCAATAGATACGGACTTCGGGCACTCCCGACTCCCCTGACTTGACGGGCGGTGAGTACAAGGCTCGGGAACGTATTCACCGCGACATGCTGATTCGCGATTACTAGCGATTCCGACTTCATGTGGTCGAGTTGCAGACCACAATCCGAACTGAGGAACGTTTTATAAGGATTTGCTCCACCTTACGGTATTGCGTCCCGTTGTGCGTTCCATTGTAGCGTGGGTGCAGCCCGAGGCATCAAGGGACATGCTGACCTGGCGTCATCCTCACCTTCCTCTCCCGTGAGGGAGCAGTCTCGCCTGACACATGTAACAGGCAACGAGGGTTGCGTTCGTTTCCCCACTTAAGGGAACAGCTCAAGCCACGAACTGACGACGGCCATGCATCACCTGCCATACACTCTCGAAGACTTCCTCCCTTTCGGGAGGCGTGCAGTATGGTTTCTAGCCTCGGTAAGGTTTTTCGCTTAGCGACGAATTAAGCCCCGCGCTCCACCGCTTGTGCGAGCCCCCGTCTATTCCTTTGAGTTTTAAGCTTGCGCTCGTACTACCCAGGCGGTCTGCTTAACGGGTTACCTACGCCTCTGGGGGGGTCGATTCCCTCAAAAGCTAGCAGACAGCGTTTAGGGCGTGGACTACCGGGGTATCTAATCCCGTTCGCTACCCACGCTTTCGTGCCTCAGCGTCAAGAAAGTCCCAGTGTACTGCCTTCGCATTTGGTGTTCCCCAAGATATCAACGGATTTCACCCCTACACCTTGAGTTCCGTACACCTCTGACTTCTTCTAGATATACCGTTTCAAATGCGGCCTTCCGGTTGAGCCGTGAAGATTTAACATCTGACTAATATATCCGCCTACGCACCCTTTACGCCCAGTGAATCCGGGTAACGCTCGAGGCTTCTGTATTACCGCTCCTGCTGGCACAGAATTGGGAGCCCCTTATTCATGAGGTAACGTCAATAAACTTCCTCCCTCATAAAAGGTGTTTACGTCCCGAAAGACTTCATCCACCACGCGGCGTCGCTCCGTCAGACTTTCGTCCATTGCGGAAGATTCTCGACTGCGGCCTCCCGTAGGAGTATGGACCGTG
>PAMC01000018.1 GCA_002710785.1 bacterium | reverse complement strand
CGTCACGTTACGGCGAGCAGGGTCCACTGGGTCGTTGTCGTTTTGGAACGCTGGGTCGGTGTACTCAACCACTTCACCGTCGTAGCTACACACCTCAGGCGCCTCTGCCTCAGGAATAATGAACAGTACGGTGTCGCGGAGGTTTTCTCCGTCATCGTTTTCGTCTGGATTGACATCAAAACAGTACACGCCTGGCTCCCAGCTTGACGTATCGAGCGTCGCTGAAAAGCTGGTACCTACAAACGTGCTGCTGCTATTGAAGCCACCTACATTGCCGGCGACAGTATTGTCTTCGAGGACGTTACAGGTATCGGCTCGGATGGCCCAGTTGATGGTGTCCACTTCGTCATCATCATCAACATACGTAGCGGTAAAGTCGTACGTACCAGTCACTTCTTCGTTCTCAACCGGTGTGTTAATCATCAACGAGGCCTCGATCTCGTCTTCAACTTCGTCTCCATCGAGTCCCACCGCGTCGAGGAATAACTTGTCATTACCAACATTGGCAATAAAACCAAGTCGGAATTGAAAGTCTGCATTACCCTCGGCGCCGCTCGGAAGCGGTTGGCTCCAAAGCGTCCATACTTCGACGTCATCGGCATCGCCGTCTACGCCATCGATAGTGCCTAACCCATGCCAGGCAGAACCGTCGTACCACTCGACGACCAGAATGTCACCGTTGTCGAGGCCGGTATGTTGGTAGTAGAACGATAGGGTTAGATTTTCGTACCCGGAGGTATCAACTGACTTCGTCAGGTAGTCGTAGCTGCCTTGGGTGTTACCTGAAACGTGTGCCAGCCGGGTTCCCTCATAGGAAGGTACGCTACCACTGCCGTGGTTTTGCCACTTCGCATCTGCGCTATCCCAGTTAGGAAAGGCGGGGGTGGCTTCGAACCCGTCACTAAACACTGTTGTACTCGCCGCGTGCGCGATACTTGGCACAGAAAAAGGCGCTACAAAAGCGCTTAAAACCATAGATACCATCGCTACACACGCAAGGAAACGTGCTGCTAATTTGTGTTGTAGAGCAAACATCATACGCATAATATTTAACGTTGCAATCCCACCTCACATTCGCCATACCGTCTTTCCTGTATGCTATTGACGAATCTGAAAGTATGTACTCACATTACTCCTGTTTTAGGAAAAATGCAAGCTTTTTTGCTTTGCTGCGTACACCCTAAGATTTTCTAGGGCATGTGCTCTAATACACCCATTCGTGAGCAGGTTGAGGAAGCGCGCTTGTGATATGCTAAACGTTCGAGCAATACTCCCCGTTCGCGTGCCAATTCTTTTGGCATAAGCGGTTTGGCTTCGTACCATGGAAAGACACCACATACGTTGATGGCCTGCATATCATCGCTTACCCCGAGCAATTTGACCTGTTGGCCGTCCATCAGTAGCTGCAGCTCTGGTTCGGTGAGCTCAGCGGTATTAAGCTCCCAGTGTGCGCCGTTAGCATCAGCAAAAACCATATCGCCCTCAACCGCCACCGTGCCGAGCCACCGGTTCTCTGTTGGCGCCTGCCAGAACAGCTCTTGCTGTTTGTAGTACGAGGCGTAGCGCGACATCTCTTCGCCCAGCTTCGTGTCGACAAAAAAGCCAAAGCCAATTGCAAAGAACACCAACCCACCAATAAAGCTGGTGCCGATACTGCTTATTAAAATGAGCCACACCGGGTAGCGGTACCCGCGCTTAGTGTGTCGAACGTTTCTGTACGCTAAAACAACGGTCAGTATTAAAATTGCCACCCAAACCACCGGTACATAGGCGAGGACCATACCCAGTCGTGACATCGCCTTAGCTTCGTGAAAGCCAAACCAGCCACTGATGGTGGTGTAGAAGAGAATGCCAATAGCGAGCGCACCCACTACGACTGCAGCCAGCCAAAACATCCACACAAAGCACTCGAGACAGGTAAACCACCCACGCGAACGGGGGCAAACTTCCCCTGCTTTGATGCGTTCCATTACGCCGTTGCAAATGTCTTTTTTCTCATTCATACATCAATCTTTTGGGCATCGAGTGCCTTCTTGAGCCGTGCCTTTCCCCGATGCAGCAGCGTACCAACGGTGCCAACCGGGATATGCAGAATATCAGAAATCTCCTCATACTCCTTGTGCTCGAAGTAGCGCAAGGTAAGAATGTCGCGGTACTTCTCCGGCAGCGCATCGAGCGCTCGCGACAACGCCTCAGCGTTAAGTCGATGTGACGCTTCGTGCTCAGTACGCAGCTCCGTGGCTTCGTAAAACTGCAAAATTGTATCGCTGTCCTCTACCATGTACCCTTCCGGACGCACCGAGCGCTTGCGGTACCAGCTAATGGCTTCATTATGCGCGATGCGGTAGAGCCACGACGAAAACTTTAGCGCCTGGTCGAAACCGTTTAAGTTGCGGTAGGCCTTAATAAATACTTCCTGGAGCACATCCTGGCGATCTTCTGGGGTGTAGACCCCTAAGCGCCGCAGGTAGCGATCGAGCGCTGCTTCGTAGCGAGCCATGAGCACTGAGTAGTACTCTGCGTCTTCTAAAACTAAACTAACCAGCGTCTCATCGCTGGTCTCTTGTAAAGCTGCCAGAGCGTACTTCATAGGCGTTTCAGCAGCGAACCACTGTTGGTGCAGTATACCAGGAATTGGGGATGCCGAAGCCTTGAGCTGATGCGCGGCCATACAGTACAATGTACGCACTATGCGAACGTTATATTTCATCTGCTTTAGCCTCGTGCTCGTTGCGCCACTCGGTGCGAGTGCTGCAACCGCTGGCTTTCCCGAGCCAACTGGAGTAGCCGTAACCGAGAATGCTGTCGTCTTTACCACCACGACTGGCTTTTTATCAAACAGCAAGTCTCTGCGGCTACCCGTTTTTGGTAGCGAGACGGAACGACCAGGTAGTTTCCACTACGCGCTAAAGAGCGAGCTCGACATCGAGCTTGTGAGCGTGGCGTTTGTCGTGGCCGATGCGCCAATTGTTGACGGCGCCTACCAATTTGCTCCTGGCGAGCGAGCAGTCGCCACCATTGTCATTATCGTGCCGATGGCAGATGCAGCGGAAGCGCTCAGTAGCCTTGAAGCTGAGATTGTCTCCTGGCCGCTTGCAAGCCTTGAGGAGGTCTAACTTACACCGCTGAGCCAGCCACCCAGCCAGTGGTCCAACACAGTTGCAGTGAGTATCCTCCACTGGGGCGGTTAATATTGAGAACGTCACCAGTAAAGTAGAGGTTGGTCACTTTTTTAGAAGCCATGGTGCGCGTATCAACCTCAGTTAGGTCGACCCCGCCGTCTGAGATAACCGCCCAATCCATACCCATAGTGCCGGTGATCGTAAGGGGCATGGCTTTGAGGCGATCAACCAACGCCTGTCGATCCTCGCGGCTCACGCTGTGCACCTTGCTCTCTGCGAGTTCTGGCGTGAGCTGTGCCGCCACTGCCTCGGCCAGGCCGGCTGGGGTGATGTCTTTAAGAATGTTCTTCAGCGACTTGTTTTTGTTTTTGTTAAATACCTCGAGCACACGATTGCGAAGTGTACCCACCTCGGTGTCCGGATACATATCAATACTGGCGTAGACTGGCCCAGCTGCTAAAAGCTGCTTCACTTGGTGCGCGGCGTTTAAAATCAGCGGGCCCGATACCCCGAAGTGGGTAAAGAGGATTTTACCCGTTCGGGAAAAGCGGGTGGCTTTCGTGTTATCACGATCGGCGAAGGTAATCTTCATAAACGAGAGCGTCGTCCCAGAGAGCGTCTTCACCCAGTCCTCCTCAACCGTGAGTGGCACTAGGTTTGGATTCGGCTCGTGGACAGTGTGTCCGTACTGCGAGAGCCAGGTCAGACCCTCGCCGGTTGAGCCCGTCTCCGCGTGCGAGCTACCACCAGTTGCGAGAATGATCTTCTGGCCGTAGTAGTCGCCCTGGTTGGTGCGCACACCCACGACCCGCAGCTCACCTCCACCAGTCTCAGTGATAAGCTCCTGGGCTTTGGTTTTTACCTTGAGCTCTACATTGTTGCTGGTGCAGTAGTTACGCATCACCTTCGTGACGGCTGGCGCGCTCTGCACTTCGGGGAACGCCCGCTTACGGGCTTCAACCACAATCGGCAAGTCGCGCTTTAGAAAAAAATCCCAGCTGTCTTGCATGCCATGCTGCGCAAACGGTGAGTGGAGAAACTTAGCAGCCTCACCGTAGTTCTCAAGAAGTGCGCGGGTGTCGGACTCCGCATTTAAGATGTTGCACCGGCCGCCGCCGGTAATCGAAAGTTTTTTGCCGAGCTCTTTGTTTTTTTCGATCAGCAAAACCCGCCGGCCGCGCTCCGCTGCGCGGCCGGCTGCCATCATCCCTGAGGCGCCGCCTCCAATTACGATCACATCGTAGGTTCCACTTGACATAACCGCCAGATACTAGCATGATGCCAAAGCAAAATAAAGCTATGGAGACCTTAACCCGCATCAATAAACGCATGGCTGAGCTCGGCCTCTGCAGTCGCCGCGAAGCCGACGAGCTTATTAAGGCTGGTCAGGTGCGCGTTAACGGCAAAAAAGCAAAGCTTGGGCAGTCGGTTAGCTCGGGAGATACGATCGACATCGTCGCTTCACAAGCACCCAAGCAGTACCTTGCCTACTACAAAGGGCGTGGCATTATCACCCACTCGCCAGCTGCTGGCGAGACCGACATCGCGACTCGTCTTAAGGCGGACTATGGGCTCGAGGGCGTCTACCCGCTTGGCCGACTCGATAAAGACTCCGAGGGTCTGATGCTTCTAACCGACGACGGGCGACTGACCGCTCCCCTCTTAGACCCTGAGAATAATATTGAGAAAACCTACGAGGTCTGGGTCGACAAACCGCTTACCGGCGCCTTCTTGCAAAAACTTGAGCACGGCGTAAACATCGAAGGTTACACCACCAAGCCAGCCACTGCGGTGCGCAAGAGCGACCAGCGCTTCACCCTTACTATTACCGAGGGTAAGAAACATCAGATTCGGCGTATGTGCGCGGCCTTGGGCTACCAAGTACAGAGCCTCAAACGCATTCAGATTGCCAACATTGAGTTAGGTCAGCTTAAACCTAACCAATACCGCAAACTCTCCCCCAGCGAGCAAAAGGAGCTCTTCGCCCGCCTAAAACTTAATTAATAAAAAAGCCGCGCGAACGTCGTTGCTCGCGCGACCTAAGCCAGAACGCCCGGCGGGCACGACACTGCCGGCTGTCCTCCAGACAGGAGCTTATTCCACAATGACAGTGCCAACTCAAGTGCGGTGTGTGTCACCTGCTGGTCGCCAGAACCGGGTGCGCCCACGCCGCAATACACGCCAATGTCGCTAAGCAAGCCTAGCAGCACCATGGCCGGCCCAATCAATGTCTCCATTACGACACCTCCGGATCAATGCATGTGACTGACCACCCGATTGGCTGCGTCCTGTCGTACGGGTCGTGAGAGATGAGCATCTTGGCGTACGCAATGAGACACTCCAAGCAGTTGGAGACCGCTCCTCCGAACACGTCTTCGCCGTATGTCACGACGAGCATATAGCCGAGCTCACATTCTGCGGGCGTCACAGTTAACAGACTCATTTTGTCCCTCCGTAATCAGAATGTACACAAGGTACATTTTAATTCATCCTGCCAAAAACAGAAAATTGTGCAAGCTACCGCTCGCGCTTTACCCGCTTCCAGTATGGCGCAAAGCCAATCATAAAGGTAAAGAATTTGGCCATTGGCCAGTTAATGCCTCTCTTCCGCATCTGCTGGTACGTCATCGCCTTAAACTCACGCACGTCGTTACCTTTGTAGCTGAGCTCGCCATCGTGGTGGCAGTAGCTACAGTAGTTGTCGGTGTCACGTACGCCTGGGTCTTGGTTAAACGGCATGAGACACATGTCGCAGTTTTTGTGCTCTTTCAAGGTGAAAAATTTATTCTTCTGCCGCCGCTTCCCACCGGCGGTTAAACTCAGCAAACCACTCCTTTTTACCCTCCTCATTTACTGTGTTAATAACTTCTTTGTGTGCCTCCTTATAATGAGGCAGCATGGCCATCTGCACCGCCTCGGGCGTTTCGCCACTAAACTGCTCCTCGCAGTGTAAACAGGTAATTGTTTTCATATCTATCACTATACTATAAGCAGCTCTTTTTGTGAGCGTGACAGAGTACGCAAGCGATACTCTTCCTGGCTGGCTTTTGATTTATCTTTGGTTCGCTTTGTATACACCAGCGTAACTGGCCGCCGCGCTGCGGTGTACTTCGCTCCTTTGCCGTTGGCTTCGCCATTGTGCTCCGCCACGCGGCGCTCCACGTCGGTGGTAATACCGGTGTAGAGTGTATTATCGCTGCAGCGCACCATGTAAACGTACCAGGCCATAGCGATTTACGGACAGACAAATTCGCAATTTGGACCGCTGCGACCAACGTACGAACCATCAGGACACTGCATTGCGTCTGCCGTGCAAGCAACCGGCTCTGGCTTCTGGTTGCCCTCCCAGCTCTCGCCAAAACTGCTCTCAAAGACCACGGTCGCGTAGTACGCAAACACAATTGCCGCAGCCAAAATAATTAGGGTTTTAAGCATGTTTAGTTTTAGTGCGTCGATGCCACCACCCACCGAGCAGCACAATACCGATTAAGAGCAGGAGTACGCGCCAGGTAAAGAAGGCGTCGGTCCACGACCCGTAAAAGGCGTGTACCGAAAACGAATCGCGGATATTTCGCCAAAATCCGCCGCCACTCCCTTCGCCGATCTGGAGCTGGTAGCGACCGCGGTTCTCGGCGTTGCTGATCTCCAACTTGTACGCGCCGGGGGTGAGTATCGCTGTTACCGACGTGGCCTGTGCCAGACTCACGCCGAGTCGTCGATCGCGACGCTCTACCCAAGCAACGTTCTGTCCCTTTTGGCGGGCCACTTCAGATACGCCACGCTCAGTCTCCCGTACGAGCAACAAAGAAACCGGATCCCCGTCTGGAGCTATCGCAGTGGTGTAGCGTACCTCGGTTGTACTGGCAACATAAAACGTAAAAGTGTGCGGCCAGTCGGCCAACTCGCCGTAGAGCGTCTGGTTGGCCGTTGGCTCGGAAAGTACATCGGGAGTGAATACGTTTGGTTGCGCTACAAACGACACGGCGTGCGATAGTAGCGGCAGCGCAAGCAGCAAGCCACAAACTCCAGCTAGTTGCTTAGTTATCATCATAGTCAAACGTCTCGTCGAGCTTACGTTCGATGTAGCCACCTAAGCCACGCCGCCCGGTCGATTGGGTGGCGGGCGGCTGATACGTCCCCGGGTTATCAAGGTACGAGAGAGTTTCACGCACCAAGGCTACGGTGCCACTTTCGTAACTAAGCGCAGTGCGACAGGTGTCGAGCTCGTAAGATTCGGCGCTGGTTGTGAGAAGCACGGTGTAATCGAGCCCATCCGCAAAACTCCGGCACGATTTTCCAGTTACGAGTGCTGTCTGGGCAGCCAAGGCTTCTGAGGTAACCAGCTCATTGTACTCGGTCGTCAATTGTGGTGGTAACGAACCGGTTTCGAGTGCAGCGTCTGGCTCGGGCTGGTAGCGGTACGCACCACGACTAGTGAGCTCGTAGGCTGGGCACACTCCGGCCATGGCACAGCCTCCGTACACTCGGACCGAGACGGTCCACTCTGGCGCTACCTGCTCGGCAATTTCTTGTACCGTCGGGTTAGCGACGTAGGTTGGCACAAACGTGGTGAAGTAGAGCCACATGCCACACAGCACCGCGACGATAAACGTCGAAATAAACAAAAACCAATCCCGCTTACTCATGGCTGTAGTATAGCAGTTACACCACTACTTGGGCTTTCTGCTAAACCATTTCTGTGCGCCTGGTCGGCGGTGTGGGCAACCGGGCCAGCAGCATGGGCGACGCTTACCCTTTTTGAGCATATCCTGCAGCTGCGCGATGTGCTGTGTGCGCGTCTCAGGCTTTTTTACAATAGTTACCCAGCAGATCCACTCGTTACGCGCCAGCGGCGTTAGTCCGTTCCAAATTTCCCGCACCGTACTCTGCTTTTCTAAAACGGCCCGTAGATCTTTCGGCACTCTGTGCACCACGCCGCTCTTTATGGCTGGTTTGGTCATTGCTTAAAGTATAGCAGTTGCAGAGATGGTAGGATTCGATGCCTACAGCATCAGTACAGGTTGCCAGCTATTTCGCAGAAATAGCTGGCAACCTTCTGAAAAATTTCCCAAAATTGTTTCAGCCTGTGGGGCTTTGACACCAACACGCGTTCCAGGTCAATTAAAAACTGAGCGGAGAGTGAGGGATTCGAACCCTCGAGACGTATAACGTCTACTCGCGTTCCAGGCGAGCCCATTCGACCTCTCTGGCAACTCTCCGCTCAATCTTTAATGTGCTTCCTAAAGTCCTCCTACGGATAAAACGCGCTCACAGCACGTTTTATCCACTCGGCCACTCCTCCGTTAAGTTAAAGCGGTCGAAATTTTAGCATATTTAGACATCCATAGCGCGGAGGCGGGCAATCCGCTCGGGAGCTGGCGGGTGCGTGTGGAAGAGGCCCCCGACTTTTTGCCAAAAACTTGGTTTGCCGCCAGCAAACGGATCAGAAATAAAAAGGTGGGCGGTGGCGTGGCTCGCGCGCTTCATTGGGCGGGCAGTACTGCTAATTTTCTCGAGCGCCGAGGCGAGCCCTTCAGGGTAGCGAGTTAGCATTGCGCCAGATGCGTCAGCCAGGTACTCACGCTTACGCGAGATAGCCATTTGCATCAGCTGAGCAGCAATAGGGGCGAGGATAATGCCGACAATGCCAATAATTAAAAACGCTGGATGACGATCGTTGCGGTTGCCGTCAAAGAGTAGAGCGCGTGAGAAAAAGTCTGCCACCATGGCGACAAAACCGGCGAGCACAACTGCTACAGTCATCACCAGCATGTCGCGATTACCCACGTGAGCCAGCTCGTGCGCCATTACCCCCTCAAGCTCGTTCCGCTCAAGAATCTCAATAATCCCTGTCGTTGCAGCCACTACGGCATTGTCTGGGTTGCGGCCGGTAGCAAATGCATTGGGGGCTGGGTCGTTCACAACGTACACCTTTGGCATCGGCAGCCCAGCGGTAATCGAGAGGTTCTCAACCATACGAATGAGCTCACGCTGCTGCGGGTCATTAGGGTCGGCTGGTTGCGCGCCTGTCATGCGCAGCACGAGTTTGTCGGAGAACCAGTAGCTACCGACGTTCATAATCAGAGCGAAGGCAATAGCACCGTAGAGAATCGCGCTGTTGCCGAGGTACCAGGCCACACCGTAACCAATCGCGATTACCAACGCCAAAAACATCGCCATCAAAAAGTACGTCTTGGCGATATTACTGCTTTGGTGGGTGTACAGCGAATTACTCTGACTCATTGGTATCTGCTACGAAAATTAGTGAGCTTTATTGCGCTAGCGCACACCTTGCGGGGTCTCGTTACTCTCGTACGTAACGTCAGCCGACCACTCGAGGAAGTGGCGGTACGTATACTTACCTTTGCGCGCAATGTTGTGCTCCATCGCCTCCTTAACCTCAGCCTCCGAGAGCTCGAGGAGGTCGGTGAGCGCATCGAGTACGACCATTAGGTCGCAGTACTCTTCGAGAAACTTCTCGCGACTGCGTGAGTTAGCTACTGCGTGACCCTCTTCGATTACCTTCTTGAGAAGCTCTTGCTGAAACTCCTGCACGTCGTCGATGGTGCGGACCGAGCACGTCTCCCCTTTACCTTCAATACGGTCCTTGATGAGATCGCGGACTAGCTTGTTGTAATATACACGTTTTTCCATGGCCATAGACTAAAATTCGACTTTAACGTTCTCTCGCTCTGCTGAGTCTTCCTCAAGCTCGAAGTACTCGCGCTCGGAAAAGCCAAACATGCTGCCGATAAGATTACTTGGAAACGACTGCAACGCAATCGCCAAATCACGCACGTTGGTGTTGTAGAAACGTCGGGCCGCTTGGATCTTGTTCTCGGTGTCGGTGAGCTCAGCCTGCAGCTCACTAAAGTTTTGACTGGCTTTGAGGTCTGGGTACGCCTCTGCAACCGCCAGCAACCGGCCAAGCGCGCCAGAGAGTGCTTGCTCAGCGCCTGCCATGGTCTGAATTTGCTCAGGGGTAATATTGCTCGGGTCGACGTGTACCTGTGTCGCTTGGTTGCGCGCCTCAGTTACCGCCTGAAACACTCCCTGCTCGTGCGCCGCGTACCCTTTCACTGTCTCAATAAGGTTTGGGATCAGGTCGTAGCGTCGCTTTAGCTGCACATCAATATCGGCCCAGGCTTCTTCTGAGCGTACGGTAAGGCGAACAAATTTATTATAAGTAGCAATGAGGTACAGCACCAAGAGCACCCCTGCCCCAATTAGAATCCACATTCCAAGCATAGATAAAATCGATTTTATTGTAACGCTGTGTAGTATACCAAAAAAGCGCCGCCATGGCGCTTTCTAGATTTTTGCCTTTAATTTCCTACATCATTCCCATGCCGCCACCCATACCGCTCATGTCTGGCATAGCAGGTTTGTCGTCTTCTGGCTCGTCGGCGATGGCTGCCTCGGAGGTAAGTAGGATAGCGGCCGCTGAGACGGCGTTTTCAACGCCAGCGCGTTCCACCTTAACCGGGTCGATAATACCGGTCTTGATCATGTCTTCGACCATCTCGTTCTTGGCCGCATCGTAGCCAGCGTTGCCGCCAGCTGCCTTTACCTTCTCAACCACGACTGCACCGTCGATCTTGCCGGTATTGTCGGCAATTTGTCGGAGTGGCATCTCGAGCGCCTTAACCACAATGCTGTAGCCTACGCGCTCCTCGTCGATAAGGTCTTTCTTCTCGAGCTTCTCCCCTACCACACCAGAGGCCTTGGCGAGGCTGGTACCACCGCCGGGGACGATTCCTTCCTCAATCGCTGCGCGAGTTGCGTTTACCGCATCTTCGATCTTGAGCTTAAGGTACTTCATTTCGGTTTCGGTGGCCGCCCCAACGCGGATAACTCCAACGCCGCCAGAGAGCTTCGCGATACGCTCTTCGAGTTTCTCTTTGTCGAATTTTGAGCTGGCACCATCGAGCTGTGTCTTAAGCGCGGCTACACGCTCGTCGATGGCGTTTTTGGTGCCACCTCCAGAAACAATGGTAGTGTGGTCTTTGCTGGAGACCACGCGGTCGGCCGTACCAAGCTGATCAATGTCAACCTCTTCGAGCTTGTGGCCGAAGTCGGTTGAGATAAGGTCGCCGCCGGTTAAGATGGCGATGTCTTGCAACATCTCTTTCTTACGGTCGCCGTAGCCGGGCGCCTTAACACCAAGCACTGAGAAGCCACCTTTGAGCTTGTTTACAACAAAGGTGGTAAGTGCTTCGCCTTCAATCTCGTCGGCAATAATCACCAACTCTTTCTTGCCCGCCTGCGCAATTTTCTCTAAGAGAGGAAGGATCGACTGTACTGAAGAGACCTTCATGTCGGTAACCAAAATCTGCGCATCTTTATACTCTGCCTCCATGCGCTCCGGGTTGGTAACCATGTATGGTGAGACGTAGCCGCGGTCGAACTCCATACCTTCGGTAAACTCAGTCTCAATCCCAAACGACTGACCCTCTTCTACGGTCACTACCCCATCTTTGCCGACTTGTTCGATGGTTTCGGCAATTTTTTCGCCAATCTCTTCATTCTCGGCCGAAATGGTTGCCACCTGTTTGATTTCGTCGGTGCTATCGATCTGTGTCGCCATATCCTTAAGCGCGGCTACAACATCGGTAGCAGCGTGCTCCATACCGGCGCGTACGGCCATAGCATTTAAGCCCATGCTGGTTTGCTTGAGACCTTCGTGCACCAGGGCTTGGGTAAGTACGGTCGCCGTGGTGGTACCGTCACCGGCAAGCTCGTTAGTTTTGTTGGCCACCTCCTTGATGATTTCGGCGCCCATGTTCTCAAACTTGTCTTTGAGCGTGATGTCCTTAGCGATTGAAACACCATCGTTGGTGATGGTTGGGCCGCCAAACCCTTTATCAATTACGACGTTGCGGCCACGTGGACCGAGCGTTACCTTGACGGCATCTGCCACCGTGTCGACGCCTTTCTTGAGCTTTTTCTTAACGTCCTCACCAAAAATTACTTCCTTAGCCATAAATACTTATGTAACGATTACGCGTTAATAATGCCGTGAATGTCTGATTGTGAGATCACAAAGTACTCGTACTCTCCCACCTTCACCTTCTCGCGCCAACTGCTAAAGAGCACGCGGTCGCCCTTGGCTACATCAAGCGGAATACGCTTTTCGCCATCTTCGTTCCATGCACCGGGACCAACTGCAACCACTACACCCTGGTCGCTCTTATCTTTACTCTCAACTGAATCAGGAATGATAATACCCGAGGCAGATTTGGTACTGCTCTCGTCGTCGGTTAGTGGCCGGATGACCACTTTATCTCCTAGTGGAGTAATTGGGCTTTTATCTGCCATAGTCAACAAAAACTACTTACACTTACAATTGGTTTCAAAATTCAATGATATTCCCGAGCGGCAGCTTCGCCACCGCTCTGCGCGTGACATTATAATGCAGCGTGCTAGAGTGTCAAAAGAAAAAACTTAGCGTTGAGAGGAAAAAATGCGCGTATATTTTCATCACGACCCCGACCTTGCTGTCTGGAAAAAAGTCTGCGAAATTTCCAGCCTTATTTTCGAGAGGCTCCGGCGCGCAGCGGCTCTTGGAAAAGCTGCCTAGTACGAACGGGCATGCAAAAGACGAGGAGATCGGCGCGACCGAATTCGCCGCACGGAATCCATGTTGGGTTCGCGCGGAATGGCGCTTGGTATGATATTGTTTTTTTGTCACGTTTTACGTCTCTGGGCTGGCCAACGACACACTGGTCAGTCTATGCTACGTCAGCTGGACGGTCTACGTCCTTGCCTTGCGGCAGTTTAAGCGATTGCGGCGCGGTACCTGGCTGTCGTTTCGCGAAATGTTGTGCAACAAATCTCCAGAGCGATGGTACGAGACGCGGTACCCGTCACCGCCTCAGCCAAAAAACTATTAGGACAACAAGGACATACTGTATCCGCCTCCCTGGGCGGATACTTTCTTTTACATAGTCCCTTGCCACACATTAAGCTATCTGCTACTATCTCGAACACATGGAATTCTTACGAACGGTAGTAGCACCGCTATTGCCCTACATCCAAGTTATCCTGTCCGTCCTCCTGGTGGCAGCCATTCTCCTCCAACAACGCGGTTCGAGTCTCGGTGGTGCCTTTGGTGGCGACAACTTCAGTGCAGCGTTTAACAAGCGACGCGGTGGCGAACTCTTTCTCTTCCGTTTCTCAGTTGTAGTCGCAGTACTCTTTGCACTCGCAGCGCTCATCAATCTGTTCGTATAGAAGCACACCTGGCCTGTGGCTGGTGTAGCAGACCCCTGCTCCATTTCCTTACCGATAGCTATTTTTGTTGTCTAATAACCGTATGAAACTGTTGCGCCGACGCGCCTCTGATACTCTACGTAAAGGTCTGTTTGACCGACTCTTTACCTACCTACACCACCGCTCGCCATTTGACCGAACGTTGCTTGGTGCGTTGCTGGCCATCTTTGTGATTGGTGGCCTACTCTGGCTGTGGCAGTATAACGCGACCCACCAAGCGATAGTCCCCACAGCGGGTGGCACGCTCCAAGAAGGGATAGTCGGCGCACCCCGGTTTGTAAACCCAGTTTTGGCCATCACCCGTGCCGACCAAGATATGAGCAGCCTCCTCTACCGCGGCCTCTACACCATCGACCGTTCGGGCGAACTGGTGCCTGATCTAGCTGAATCAGTAACTGTCTCTGAGGACGGACGCACCTACAACGTGCGCCTTAAGGAAGATCAGTACTGGCACGATGGCGTGGCTATTACCGCCGAAGACGTTGTGTATACCATTGGCCTTGTGCAGGATCCGGAGCTTAAGAGTCCGGTGCGTGGAAACTGGAACGACGTCACCATTGAGCCAATAGACACGTTCGAGCTTAACATCGTGCTCGAAGAGCCATACGTACCATTTAGCGAAAACCTTACTTTGGGTATACTGCCGCGACACCTCTGGCAAGGTTTGAGTGCTGACGAGTTTCCGTTTAGCCAGTACAACACCGAACCGGTGGGTAGCGGCCCGTACCAAATCGCCAACATCGTTCGCAGTGATGCTGGCCTCATCGAACAGTACCAGCTCGAGCGGTTTGACCGCTACGAGCCAATACCAAATATCGCAGCCGTTACGGTGCACTTCTTTGCCGACGAGGCGGCCGCGCGAGCAGCGCTCGAGCGTGGCGACATTACCCACACCGCGGCGCTTGGAAACCAAAGTGTCGCTTCACTCTCAGATGCCTATCAGGTGTACCGTAAGCCGCTGCCACGCGTGTTCGCACTCTACCCAAACCAAAACCGTAGCGCGGTGATGCGCGACAGCGCAGCACGGAAGGCGCTCAGCCAAGCCATCGACCGCGAAGCGCTCATTGCAGAGGTGCTGGCGGGTTTTGGCCAGGCCACCGAGAGTCCGCTGCCAGCCGGGTTTGGGCCAGAAACGAGTACCGGCACCAGTAGCGCGGAGCAGGCAGTAACGACGTTACTCTCTGGCGGCTGGGTGCAGACCGAGGCTGGCGGCTGGGAGAAAGAGATCGATGAGGAGACGGTCCCGCTGGCTATTACCATTACCACTGCCAACACCGAGCTGTTTGACGCTACCGCCCAGTTTATTAGCGAAGCTTGGGGCGCGCTCGGTGTTGAGGTGAGCGTCGCCCTCTACGAGCAGGCCGATCTAGTGCAAGCCGTGATCCGCCCGCGCGATTACCAACTACTGCTCTTTGGTACTGAGGTCGGGCGAGCGCTCGACTACTACCCCTTCTGGCACTCGAGCCAGCGCGAGGACCCAGGTCTTAATATCGCGCTCTACACGAGCATCACCACCGACGACTACCTGGAGGATTACCGGGTAACCGAAGACGCGGCGGCTCGCACAGAGCTCTTGGTGCAGTTTGTGGCCGAACTCACGAGCGAGACACCCGCTATCTTCCTCTTTAATCCAGAATTTTCATACGTCACCCGCAGTGACACCCCATTGACCATTCCCGACCGACTCAATCGCCCGAGCGAACGGTTCGCCACTATTTACGACTGGCATATCGAGTCCGAGTCACTATGGCCGATATTTATTGAGTAACCATTAGTAACGTATAACGTAGTAACAATTCTATGAACGAAAAAACCCAACCAAACCGAAACAATCGTCGTCGCTCGCATAGCGCTCGTTCAAACACTCGCGCCGCACATGGTAACACTCGCAAGCGCACAGCCGGTGGCCGACCACAACGTGGTGGGACAGCCAAAAAGACGACCAAAAAAACGTCGCGCCGGCGCTCTAACTTTGGCCCACGTCGCAGCAGCATGACGAGTCCAGCTCTAAAGCACCGACTCGCCACCACTGACGAGAAAGCGCCTGCACTACCTGAGATTACCGACGAGGACACGGTGCGTGTTATTCCAATCTCTGGAGTAGAGGAGATCGGTCGCAACATGATCGTCTTCGAGAGCAAAGACGACATTATCGTCTTTGATGCTGGTTTCCAGTTTGTCTCGGAAGGTTCTGGTGCACCGGGTATTAACTACATTCTCCCTAATACCCAGTACCTCGAGGAGCGTAAGCATAAAATTCGTGCACTGGTGGTCACCCACGGTCACCTCGACCACATCGGTGGTATCCCCTTCATTATGGAGCGCATTGGTAACCCGCCAGTGTACACACAGTACCTAACCTCGCTCATGATCCTCAAGCGTCAGGAGGAGTTTCCACATATGGACCCACTGGAGATGAACGTAGTCAAAGAGGGTGAGAGCTTTACTGTTGGTAACACCAAAGTGAAGACCTTTCCTGTTACGCACTCCATCCCCGATGCGATGGGTGTCTCGGTCGAAACCAAGCACGGCGACGTGGTTATTACGGGCGACATTCGCTTGACGCACGAAGACGGCGAAGTGATTAAAGAAGAGCGCGAGAGTTGGGAGAACGTCGGTAAGAACAACAACTTGGTTATGCTAGCCGACTCCACCAACGCTGACCGCGATGGTTTCTCGGCACCTGAGAGCGTGGTGTTTGAAGCGCTCGAGCGCCTGATTCGTGACACCAACGGCCGTATGATTATTGGTACCTTTGCCTCACAGTTTGAGCGCCTCATTCACATCATTAAGATGGCTGAGAAGTACGGTAAGTACGTAGTGCCCGAAGGGCGTAGTATCAGGACCCACATCGACATTGCGCTTAAAGCCAAGATGCTCGAGGTTAAGCCTGGTGTTCTTATCACTGGCCCGCAAATGGAGGACTACCCGGCCGATAAGATTGTCATCCTCGCCACCGGCGCCCAGGGCGAAGAGTTCGCTGCCCTTATGCGTATGGCGACTGACAAGCACAAGTACGTAAAGCTCAACGAACGCGACACGCTCGTGCTCTCGTCTTCGGTGATCCCCGGTAACGAAATTGCCGTTCAGAAGCTCAAGGACAACATTTATCGTAAGGACGTGCGGGTCGTAAACTACAAGAGTGACTCTGTGCACTCCTCTGGCCACGGTAACGCGGGTGAGCTCTGTTGGGTGCGCCAGCAGGTTAACCCTAAGTTCTTGGTGCCGGTCCACGGCCACCATTTCCACCTCAAGAGCCACCGTTACGCCGCCATCGACACCGGTTTTCCGAAAGAGAATATTGTAGTACCCGACAATGGCTCACTCATCGACATCAAAAATGGCGAAGAGATCATTCTTCACAAACAAAAAGCTCCGACCGAGCTCATCATGGTCGATGGCTTTACCGTGGGCGCTAAGCAAGAGGTTGTGCTGCGCGACCGCGAGACGCTGGCCAACGACGGTATGTTTGTGATAATTGCCACCGTCAGCACTAAAAACGGCAAGCTGCGCAAGTCGCCCGATATTATCTCGCGCGGATTTGTCTATCTACGCGAGAACCAGCAACTTCTCTCTGAGGCACGTGTGTTGGTAAAACGCACCATCGAGAAGCACACCCAAGGTATGCACCCACTCGACCTTGACTACGTTAAGGACCAAGTGGCTGACACCTTAAACGGCTTCTTGCTCCAAAAGACCCACAAAAACCCAATGGTGATACCCGTTCTAATCGGAATTTAATCGCAAACCACCCCAGCTTTCGCTGGGGTGGTTTGTTAACGTATTAAAAAACAGCACCTGACCGTGACTGCTACAATGTGCTCATGCCGTCGATTGTGCGACACTACCCCTTTTCACGCCACCACGCGCCACCCAGGTACGCCCTGGTGTACGTGCTGTCGATTCTCATTAACCTACAGGCATTTTTGGTTGCCTACAGTAACTCTACGTACCTCGAACAGTTTACAACCGCTGAGGTGGTTGGTCTCCTCTACACCGTCGGATCGTGTCTCTCGATTCTGATTTTTCTGTTTATCTCTCGCATTCTCAAGAAGGTTGGCAACACCAAATTCACCCTCAGTATTGCGGCGATTCTACTCTTCTCACTACTAGTGATGGGTACGAGCACGTTCACACCATTTATCATCACCTTCTTTGTGATTTTCTTGGTTGCCAGCCCGCTACTCTACATGTCGCTCGATGTATTTTCGGAGTCGCTGATCGGTAACAACGAAGCCAGCACCGGCAGCCGACGCGGCTTAGCGCTCTCACTCATGAGTCTCGCCGGAGCGGCTGGACCACTTTTGGTTGCGCTTTTGGTGGGTGACAATGACGCCAACCTTACCCGCACCTACCTCGCTGCGAGCGTGGCAGGAGTAGCCTTTATGACACTCACGTTGGTGCACTTCAGGCAGTTTAAGGATCCGAAGTACAAAGAGGTGCGCATTATGCATACGTTGCAAACATTTTTTGCCGTCCGTGACATGCGTAACGCGTTTTTGACACACCTCTCACTCCAAATGTTCTTCGCGTGGACAATTATTTACATACCGCTTTACCTGGCCACCGAGATCGGCTTCAGCTGGGATAAAATTGGCACCATCGTTGGTCTCGGGTTATTCGCGTACGTGGTATGTGAGTGGCCCATTGGCTGGCTCGCCGACCGTGCGTGGGGAGAGAAAGAGCTAATGGCGAGCGGGTTTCTCTTACTGATTGTAACCACCGCCAGCATTACCTTCCTCAGTGCGACCACCATCTGGCCGTGGGTGGCGCTGATGTTCATTAACCGTGTGGGGGCTGCTCTGGTAGAGGTAACTACCGAAAGCTATTTCTTTAAACACACCAAAGGTACCGACGCTAACTTAATTAGCTTCTTCCGACTGACGCGCCCGCTTGGGATGGTGATCGGCTCGCTCGTTGGCAGCGCTGCGCTCCTCTACCTGCCGTTTAACCTCATCTTTGTAGTCTTTGGTTTTGCGCTCGTACCAGGCATGCTCTTAACGACCACCCTCAACGACACACGTTAGGTGGAGAGTTGGTACTCTCTCCCTTGTTTGATAATCATGGCTTCGGCCAAGAGACGTTCGAGCTGTGCGTCAATTTTTACTGTATCGAGATGCTTAAGCGCTTGCCGCAGCTGCGTACGACTCTGTGGCGTTTGTGTAAGTGTACGAACGATCGCACCGCGAACTTCGCGGTCACTTCCTTTAAACGTTGATTGTTTAACGTAGCCCGCAGCTCGACTGTTGGGGTTGCCGTGTGT
The DNA here is from genome assembly GCA_002710785.1 of bacterium. Classification (GTDB taxonomy): domain Bacteria; phylum Patescibacteriota; class Minisyncoccia; order Phycocordibacterales; family UBA918; genus OLB19. Next base: position 65,167 of record PAMC01000018.1, on the reverse strand, counting down.
CTTTTTAAGGTAGCTGCCATAGTCCATAAGTGCTGCGTACCAGACGCGCGCATCGCCGACGTGCGGCAGGTGCCGCTCCACGAGGGTAAGAATATATTTGTCGGTAACGTCGGTGTCGTTTGGGAAGAAGTGGTGGAGGTAGACCGTACGTACATTAGTCTCAATGAGTGGTACCGCCTGATTATACGCAAACGCCATGACTGCTCCTGCCGTGTACGGACCGATGCCGGGCAGGGATGTGAGTTTGATGTACGTCTGAGGCCAGCGCCCACCATACTCATTAGTAATCACCTGCGCGCACTGCTGGAGCAATTTAGCCCGGCGATTGTACCCCAGGCCCTGCCACACTTTTATTACCTCAGCTAACGACGCGGTCGCGAGCTTTTTGGCGGTGGGAAACTGGCGCAAAAATGCTCGGTACTTAGGAACCACTCGGTCGACTTGGGTTTGCTGCAACATTATCTCCGACACCACAATCCGGTACGGGTTGTTCGTTCTCCGCCACAGCAAACTATGCCGCCCGTGCTCGCAGTAGTAGTTGTGTACCGTAGTTATGAACTGCTGGTCTTTCTTATGCATCAAACAACGTGTTGGTATCAGTGTACCGCTCGATGTATGCAGCAACATCAAACTTGCGTTTGGCGCCATTGAAATTCATGTAGCGGATTTTGCCAAAAACTGGTCGCTCCGTCCAAGCTCGATCATGCACGCCCGCGATTGACCACATAACCCCAACCACCCCGTTACTGTCGCGGCCGTCGAGTTGGTAGCGGTCGTTTAACGTCAGCGCAATAGTGATCGCTTCCTGCGGTGAAGCTGTCCACTCCAAAATCTTCTTCGCCCAGTACATCCGGCACCAGCCGTGCATCTTCCCCTCTTGTACCATCTGTACCTGCATGGCATTCCAAAGCTCGTCGTGGGTCTTGGCCTGTTCAAATTGCTCAAGTGTGTACGTATATTCGCGCTCATCCTTATCGTGTTCGCTGAGCGTGGTCTGCGCCCACTGGTGTGCGCCTTCGAGCGTGTCGTACGCTTTGGTGTAGTAGACAAAATTATCGGAGAGCTCACGTCGCACGATGAGCTCTTCAAAAAAGGCTTCTTTGTCGTCTCGTGGTACACCACGCACCGCCTCGACGGCTAGCGCCACTCGCTGTGCACTAATGTTGCCCCAGCGTAAATACGGCGAGAGATTTGAGAGCGCTTGCTCATTAGGGTCGTTGCGGCGCGCCGCGTAGCCTGCCAAGCGTTCGTTTAGAAACTGCGTGAGCATCGCTTGAGCCGCAGCCTCTCCAGGCGCGATCCATGCAGGCAGCGGAGCCTCAACACTCACGTTGCGGTATGCAGCGACCACACTCCAATCGTGCGTAGAGGTTGGTCCGTTGTACGGAGGCGACGCCGCACTAAGAGGCGGAAAGTTGGTAAGAAATTCGCTGAGCTGGCGATGCACCTTGGGCCGAAACGTGTACGCGGCAAATTCAGCTTTATCGCTGGCCTGCCAGCACGGGATAATGTTACGGGCATCAACCTCCACGGTTCGCATAGCGAGGACCGCGCTCGCAGCATTGCGCCAGGCACGTACCGGCTGCAGTGGATTAAAATCAAACACCACCTCCCCTACGTGGTGCGCAGCCGCAAAAGCCGGGATAACGTCTGTCCACTCACCCAGCTCAATGTAAAACGGAATATGTTTTGCCGCCAGGTTTTTCTCGACCTCCTTAAGTGACACAACCATCCAGTCGTTGTGGCGGCGGCTGCCCTCATTAAACATTGGCCCGAGGGCAAATAGCACCAAGAGTGGCGCCTGCCGCTTCTTTGCTTGCTCGGCTGCGTAGAGGAGCGCCCAGTTGTCGCAGACACGCTGCTCGCGCGCCATGACGTAGACAACTGGTCCAGCTCCCGCTGGCGCATCGTTAAGCACCCTAACTCTTCGCTCGTCTACACTACTCGTTGACGACATACTCTACGTCTCTAACGCCGTCGTCAGTGGGCATAATAATCCAGGCAATGATGTAGAGCAGGAGGCCGGGCATAATACCGGTTAGGACAAACCCAAGCACCACCGCCAACCGCCACAAGGTAACATCGTGCTCAAAGTACTTAGCCAAGCCAGCTACCACGCCGGCGATCATTTTGTTTTCAAAGTCTCGAGTGAGTTTTTTGTCCATACCAAAATCGTTAGGTTTCAACTCCTGCAATTTATGAGCTTTAGGATGACGGAGATGCAAGGCGTGCCAGGAAAACCGAAGAAGACGTATTTCTTATACGGCGACTGAGGTTTTACCGCAGCACAACGCAGCAGATTCGTTATAGCTAAAGCTCATAAATGACGTCTTTGCGCTCGACGACCACCTTCCACCCCATCCGCTTCGCATGCTGAAACAGTGTGTTGTTAGGGTTAAAGCAAATTGGCATCGCAACCATATCGAGCATGGGAATGTCACTCTCGGTATCTCCCACGGCCACCGAGTTATCGATGGTGAAGTCTTCATCTTCTAAAACACGCTTTATGACATTGGCTTTATTGGCGATTACCTCTTCGTCACTCACCTCACCGGTAAACTTATCGGTCGGACCAATTTCGTACATGCGACCGTAGACCTTATCAAAACCGTAATCGTTGCAGAACTCATCGAGAATGGTTTTTGGCGACTGCGAGATAGCGACCACGTAGTAGTTTTGCTTCTTGAGCTTGCCAATCAAGTCTCGAGTATAGCGGTAAATTCGCTTTTGGTTAGCCTCAACAACCGCACGGCCCGTGTCGGCAAAATCGCCGTAGTGCACGCCTTTAATATTTTGCATAAACACCTTCACCATCGCGTTGATGTAGGCTTCGTACGTACCCTCGCGGTTGTGCCAGGCGTGGTACTGCTTTTCGTAACCGTTGCGAGCTGATTCTGGAAACAGCTCTTTCTCGATTAGTGCTTCAACGAGCTCAATCAGTAGGCTGGAGCGAAAGACCGTGCCATCAATATCTAAAAAAGCCACCTTTTGCTGCATCGCCTAAGTGTACCATCGATTGCTAAAAGCTCCAGTCTCGGCTTAGCAAGCCATGAGACGCTTAACCGTGATTTCAGCAAGGGAACCAGCAGCGATGAGGCTCAAGGACAAAGCGATAAGCGTTCCGAGTGTCGGGATAAGCAGCAAAAGCTGCAACGCACACACACCAACCAGAATGGCAAATGGTTGCAGTACCGGTGTGCCGCCAAAGAGGCGCCACATCAACACGCCGAGCACCATCGGCGCCACGCTGTAGCTTAGAGCGAGTACGACGATAAACGCTCCCAACGTACCGATACCAACAACTAAACCAAGCACGGTGACCATTAACAGAATGGCGAGCGCAGGGGCGACTAGACTGAGTAAAATCCCAATAAAGCTCACGCGGAGCGGGTGTGTGAGTGAATGTGTGACGACGGCCGTCATAAAGTCGCGGGCCAGAAGGTACAACACGAGGCTGCCGAAGAGCATAATCAGGCTCGGCAGAAGTTGCGTAGCCAGGCTTGGTTCGTCGGTCTCAGCGGGTAAGTCATTAGCCAGTACCGAACCGTTAATAACTGCTTCGGGAGCGCGAACGAGCTCACGCTGTGAGCGGTACTGCACATCGCCAGCCACTTCGGTGCGGCTACCAAGCGTCAGGCGCTGACGAGCCACCACGTCAACTCCCCCGCCAACTGTAGTATCGATACGTAGCTGCTCAACACGACCACGTACCGAGCCCGCGACGGCTCCAGCGATTTCTGCCTCGCCACCAAAAACGTACACGTCGCCAGACACGCTTGCTGTGGGCAAAATAGTAAGGCTGCCACCCAACACAAATACATCGCCACCAACATCTCCCGAAATTGTTGCCTCGCCCACTGCGAGACGCACATCATCACCCACGGCAGCATCAATAGCTGCTCGGCCGGCAAAAATGGTGAGGTCAGTCTCGATGGGACCTTTAACCGTTACTTCGCCTGCCGCTGCGTACATATCACCAGCTACAGAGCCGGTCTGCGTAATATTGGACGCCGCTGCATAGAAATCATTCTCCACTTGCTGATCGGGTGCCACCAGCACCGACTCAGCTATCCGCACGACAGTCTCTGCCTGTGACGCCATTGGTGCCAAAAGCAGTGCCAATACAATGAAGCTGCGTGCTCGCATAGGGCTACACTACCGGCTTGCCGGTTCCGTTTACCTTCTCTTCAAGGGCTTCTTCAGCAGCAGCGATGGCTTCTTCTTCGCGCTCTAGCCGCTCGTCGACCTTCTTAATGGTCGACTCAGCAATGTGCTGCTTTTCGTAGAGGTTCATGAGAGAGAAAGTCACCATGGCTGAAAAGACGATACCAGCAAAGTTAAGGCCTAGCAGCACAAGTGAGCCGCTCACAATCTCGATGTCGAGCGTCGCCAGACCGATACCCACTACCGCGAGCGGTGGGATGAGTGCAACCGAGATAGCAATGCCGGGCAGGGTTTCGCTCCACTCAGGCTGGCCGAGGGTAAACGAGACCGCTGCCCCGGCTACAATCGCTACCAGGAAGTACAGCAAGCTCGGTTCGGTGCGTGCCAACACCTCGCTCGTAGCAACACTCGACTCGTTAAACAGCACCGTCGCAATCGTGGCCAAACCAACCCCAATCGCAAACGACTTCGTGAGCGTAACAGTTGAGCGTCCAAGCACACTCGGGTTACTCATAACCAGGCCGAGCGCAACGCCTAAAATCGGGTAGAGGACCGGCGCAATCAGCATGCTGCCGATAACAATCGACGGGCTATCTGCCAAGAGGCCGAAGGTGGCCATTAAGACGGCGAGGCCAGTGATGTAGAAGAAGTCGAAGTCGGGCGTGCTGTTTTCCATTAATTTGCGCACCACGGCGGCTTTGTCATTCTCTTCAATACTTTGAAAGCGGGCAAAAATTGACATACAGGATTAAATTATGAGTACATAGTAGCACAGGTTACTGACCTAAACACGGCAACAATTTTGCTGTTTCAAGAAAATTTGGTGTGTCGCCAGCCAAGATTTGCTGGTAGCGGCTCTCGCCGAGTTTCTCGCGCGCGCACGTCACCAATTCCTCGCTGATGACAATCTGATCAACATCGAGACCGAGTGATTCTGCCAAGGCTCGCTGTCCTTCGCTAAGTGGCAGGTCTGCGGCGGGGACTCCTGGCGTAGTGTCAGGCTCGACTGCTGGCGTAGCGGTGTCAGCGGCAGCTGAGGTCGGAGCGGGCGAGCTGCTCGGTGCCGAGGTTTCTGTTGAGGTTGTCGCTGGTGGCTCAAGTACCGGGGCTGACTGTTTGACCAAGAAAAAGTCTTGTAGGAAGAGCCACACCACCACGACCATTACGAGCGCTACGAGCATTCCAATCAAACCGCCGATGATGAATTTTTTCATACCAATATTCCTAACCAACCATGGCAACGTATTCAATCGGTGATTGTAAAATGGCGATCATCAAAAATGCCAAGAGGAGTAAAAACAATGCAGCGGCAGCTAACGCCACACGCGGTCGCGACAGCTCGTGCTCGCCGGTGTGCCAGTTACGAATGAAAAACCAACTGAAAATGAAGCGGGTCATATCACTATTCTACCGCAAAGAGCTCCTTTCCGCGCTCCCATAATTCAGGGTGGCCTTTATCAATGAGCCAGTACCACCACTCAGCACCCCAGAGGTACTGCTTTTCAAAGTGCGTTGCCTTGGCGTAGTTAAGAATATCCTCAAATTTCTCCAGGTTCATACGCGAGAACTGCGTTTCGACATCAACTTCGGTGATTGGCGCAATGAGCCATGGCTCAGCCGAGAGCTCGATCAGCATAGTCTCTTGTTCGCCGTAACGCAGTGCCATAACCCGCTCCTTCACCCGGTAAAACCAGGGTGGCAAGATTGTACGAAACTGCCCGAGCTCTGGGTTCCAAAAATGGACGTACACGCTGGTGCCAAACGCGTCACCGTTGCGCCACGCGCCAGCCCACGTACCGAGATTGCCACTGTCGGTCACTAAGATCGGACGTGTGTCGTCGAGGCTGCGCATAAGGGCGACTTCCTCTCTCAAGAACGCCTCGTCGGTTTCGCCGCAGTGCTCAAAGGCAAAAATTTCTAAGAATGGCTCGTTCTCAGCTTGCCAGTAGGTAATGGCTGGGCTGTCTTGGTAGCGTCGCATCACAACCTCGATGTACTCGAGAATTTCTGCTTGCTGCTCCTCCCAACGCAAGTCTGCTGCCCAAGCGGGAATGTGACACTCCGGCCACCGGGGCAGCCGGCGGCCAACCGCAAACACCACCTCAGCTCCCACCTCTTCGGCACGGGCAATTTGGTAATCGAGTTCGGTAAAGTTGTAAATATCGTCGCGCGGTTCCACCATCGGCCAATGTGCAGCCAAGCGCAGGTGGCGTACACCCAGGTCATCTAAAAAGGCGTCGTAGACTTCTTGCCAGTCGAGCCCCAGCTCGCGAGCGTATGGAGTGTTAAACGACATGCCGTAGGTAATCTCAGTAGGTGCTGGCTTGTGGGCCAACCACGCTACCAACCCCGCCAGCAGCGCACCGCCGCCAAGGAGCGCGGCGATTAGTTTTTTCCACCAAGTCCAGCGTTTAGCAAACATCATACAAACAAGAAGGCGAAGCCGATGCTGATGATAATGACGTACGATGTCTTACGCACAATGGTGACGGTACTGAAGTCGTTCTCGCCGGCCGTGTACGGAATAAAGCGACCAAAGAGCAGTGAGAGCGCAATAATGAATACAAACTTCAGGCCATCGAGCGCCTGCACCACTGCGACATCACCCCAGTCAGTGGCTTTAAGGAGCATAAAGGCCGCGATACCTGCCAACACCTTGGCACCCAAGACAAGCACGCCACCACGCTTGGATGTCTGTTTGGTTTGTTCCTTAATTTTGTCCCAGTACGACGGCACCAAAAGCAATGAGAGTGCAAACAAGACAAACCCCACGCGAGACCAAAAGAAACCGTCATCAAAAGAGGTTTCCTCGAAGAGGCCTTTGAGGGTAATGTAGTGGAGCGCAAAGAAAACGCCGCTATGGAGCGCGTGCATGATCACCCCGCGGTTGAGCCGCATTTCAGACACCAAAAAAGTACCGATCGAGAGGAGTACGATGCCCCAGATAAAATTGGTTGTGAAGCTACCGCCCAAAAAGAGGTACGACATACCAAACGTCGCAATAGCAGAGATGGCGCCAATAACCGGCATCACGTCAGACGCATCAGCCTGTTTGAGACTAGTGTACATCGACACCAGCGCCATGAAGAAGGTGTAGCCAGCCAAAAACGACATACCAACCACCTGAATGCTCGGGGTCTGCACGTTCCCAAGCTGCGGCACCCCAAGCCCTGCTAAGCCTGGCAAGAGGCCGAGGGCGTAAATACCAATCCACCCGCCAGTAATGAGACACGAGTAAAACGCGTACACAAACGGCCGTGGTAAAGCCTGCTCGTCAGAGACAATGTACTTATCTAGAATGGCGACCACGGCGTTAACAAACTGCCCGGTCGTGGCCAGTAGTATCCATGCCATAGAGTAATTATGGCATTATTATAAGCGCGATTATTCTCCTTTCCCCATACAAAATGTCCGTGCGAACGCGCGGGCGGGTTTCAGTCTGGTGGGTTGAGATCCTACGTAAAATCAAAGATGTCAACCAATATTGCCAGCATGGCCACGAAACCCACAAATGCATTGGTGATGGGTTGTCCGACCAGGCCGATGACGGTGGTTGTGTAGAGTGCTCGACGTGGCACATCCACTCTTCCCGAGTACTGCCAGAACTGCAAGAGGAGGTGTTTTAACATGTTCTGCTCCATCGAGGTCCTTTACTGTTTGCACAATAGCATGTTTAACCTAATTCAACACCATTCGCCTCGATAATTTTTTTGTACTCCCACGCACTCGGGCGTATCGTCCGCTCGAGGGTTTGGTAATTTATTGCTACTAGCCCAAAACATTTCTCAACACCCAGAGCCCACTCGTAGTTGTCCATTAAGCTCCAGTACATGTGGCCGCGTAGATCAACTCCGGCTTCGAGAGCTCGCTGTGCCGCCCGAACCTGCTCGGTAATGTACGCTGCGCGATACTTGTCAGCCTTATCAGCCAAACCAGCTTCGGAAATAAAGATTGGCTTTTTATACTTCCACAACATTCGAAGTGATCCGTAGATACCCTGTGGGTAAATGTCCCAGTCCATGTCTGTCTTTTCGTAGTGGGTACGATCGCCAAACTTTTTGTGAAAGTAGTAGTTAAGGCCAACTGAATCGAGATGATGTCGGGTTCGTCGCATATAGACGTGAGTCCATAACTGGTTGGCCACCCAGGCTTTAATTATGTTTAAAGGGTTCCAATTGGCATGAAAATAGATAACGTGTTTCACCACACTTACGTTCACATCCGGCCGCTCGGCTTTAATCGCTGTATACGCTTGATTATGCGCTTGTGCCAAATTACGCATGACACGACGATACAAGAAGACTGGACGGAGTCCTCTTTGCGCACGTGACTCGAAGGTACGCCCAGAATTGGTGATCGACACAAGATCGGTCGCCGCAAAACGTTTAAACGGTGGCCAGCTTCCTCGCAGCCACCCATTGCTTCCAAACACGTTGGGTTCGTTCATAGTAGAAAAGAAGTGACACAGATCACCGAGCTCTTTAACTACAAACGCACAATAGCGGGCAAAAACCTGCGGCGCGTCTTTACGCTCAAAACCACCTCGTTCGGAAAACCATAGTGGCAAGGTGAAATGCCAAAGGGTAATGAATGGCTCAATGTTACGTGCTCGCAACGCTTTTAGGACATCGCGGTAGTGCTCGATCTCAGCAAAATCAAACTTCCCTTCTTCGGGCTCGATGCGTGCCCACTCAATAGAAAACCGGTGCGCGTTGTGGCCAAGCTCTTTCGCGATATCAAAATCCTCTTCGTAGCGGTGATAGTGGTCAGCTAGGCGGCCAGCCGAAGGAACCCTTTCCTCCTTAGCCGCTTTTGCCCAGTCGGTGTTCTCATTCCACCCCTCGACTTGGTACGAGGCGGTGGCGGCACCCCAGTAAAAATTTTTGGGGAAAGTTTTCATACATTAATTTTACTGGCTCTTACAGAGGCTGTATACCTTGTCAGTATTTTCTCCGAAAATACCAGGCAAGGTCTTGCGAAGTGCTCCCAGCACTTCTCACCCCAGTAAAAACCTTCAGGAAATTTTTTCATGCTAGTCAGTATATCAACCAATCAACATCAGCGCTGTAGCTGTACACGCAACATAAATAGCACGTATTTCATATGTTGAATATTATAAAACACCCACGATCAGCAGATCGTGGGCGGATTCACACAAATGTTATCTCGACTTCGGCGCCAGACTGGCGCTCAGACAAATCTTCCCTTTCACCAAGACCCACTGGACTTGAATCCAGTGTGTACTTGCTTGGAACCAGCACATCTCGATTTGTCAGACGACAGATCCATTGGGAGCTGAGCGGCCCGACCCGAACCGCAAAGAGCTTTGTTTTAACGGGCAGCAATGGGCCAGACCACATGCTGCCACCGACATACGTCATAGGTCGGAATGGCGTTTCGCTATTGCAGTACAGCAGTTGCCAGTGCCAACGGATTCGCCAAGCCGGATCATTGGATTTTGATTGTTGTTCTGGATCACCAGTGATCTGTGTGCTCTTTTTGGGATCTCGATTTGGAAAAAACCGAACAAACCCCCATCGACGCTGAAAAAAATCATCCTCACCTAGCCAGCACCCTGTTCGAATTAACGCATTGGCCACAGACTCTCGTACCATTACGAGCACCTCATGTGTTTGGAACGTTCGAGTTTATTTAAGTACGGTTTTGTTTAGATGTCAATATTTATTGGAACCCCAGCGTAACAACCTAAAATAAACGGCTCGTTGGTGCGAACGTGGTACTGATACTGCCCGTTCAGACTGTAGCGACCACCACAAGCATCGAGTTGCGCCGCATCGGCAACCGGACCGTACACGGCAAACCCGTCGCGAGTGTAGCCTACCACCTGAGTTTCTAAGAAGTTCTGGTAGGTGCTGGCGGCATCATTAAGTAGCGGTTGTCCGGCAGTGGTTACACCAACGAGGGTATCGGGCACACAGCTGTCGAAGGTAGACCGCACGGTGCGTATCGGTAGCGCTAGCGCAATCTCTTCGGTGAGAACCATCTCGGTAGTCGAGCCGTTATTGATCTCTTCGGTAGTCTCAACCACCAGTGTGCGCTGTCCTTCAACTACCCGTAGGGTTCCGCCCGCCGGCCAACTGGCCACCATAGCTGCGGGTACAGGTGCACCACACCACTGCACGCTACGTACGCCGCTAAATCCGGCACTGCTCGTCGCCTCAGCTGCTTCTTGAGCGGCAGTCTGATCGACCGAGGTAAATACTGCTGGCGCATCTCTGCGATATCCTTCGCCTCCAGCTAGACGCTGACGGAGCTCTTGCCAGCGCTGGGCTAGCGTATTTGGACGCTCATAGGCAAACGCAGACACGGTTGGCGCCTCAGCAACTTCGGGTAGCATAATGACCGCCGCCGTGGACGCAGCCCGCTCCGAAAAACCCGTGTACGTCGCACCCAAGAGCACAAACCCAAGCACGGTGAGGTAGAGAATGAAATCGCGCGTCCGTATCATGCACCAATCATACCAAACCACCGCCCGGTCTACGGGCGGTGGTTTGCATATCACTTTTTCTTAGCAGATTTTCTTTTGACAGTTTTCTTTGCCACCTTCTTTACGGTTGTCTTGATCGTCGCTTTTTTCTGGTTAGTCGTCACGCCGGCCTTTTTTGTGGCGTGCGCCTTTTTGCCGCGCGTCAGGACCCTAACGCTTACCATCTGCTCAATTCGTCGAATATCGGCCAGTAGTTTGGCTCGATCGTTGTTATACAGTACAACATTAAAAATTGACCGACCGCCGTTGCGTGCAAAAATTGCTCGGTCGCCAACTCTTTTGTTAACGACAATCGAATTAAATGAGTCGAGTTCTTCGATCTTTTTAATACCCTTCGTTTCAGTGATCTCCCCTTCTCTCTGAGCATAATATTTAAGGTACGCAGCGAAGCCTTGGCATTTTTTTGGTATAACCGGTTTGCGCGGTATGCGAACTAAGAGGTCATTCATGGTGTGGTTGATGTCGCAACTCAGGCTGTGCAAAAGATCGCGCTGTCCGCCCGGGCGTGGACCTACCTCAACGATCTTCCACTCATCGTCGTGTTTAATGAGCTCAGTATGAGCAGTTACACTTCGTAAGCCCAGGGCATGAATCGCCGCTTCTGCTACTTCTTCAGCTTTAGCTATCGTGGTTGATTTAAGCGCGGTAGGTGTGATTTGCAGGTAGTTATACAGGTCGTCTCCGCCGCGCTCACGGGCAGTTCGCTGACGAACGAGCGGGCAGTGGTAGACCGCGCCTCGACTGTTAACGTACGAATCTATCGAGTACAGCTCACCCTCGATGTACTCCTCGGCAATAATTTTCGGCTCTTCTAGACGACTATCCTTTTTGTAGGCAGCGCGCACTCTACGAAACGACGACTGGAGCGTTTTGTGCAGCTCATCTTCGTGGTAGCAAATGCTGACAAACAAGCTGCCGGCCAAGCTTGTCGGTTTGATGACAAGCGGAAAACCGACTTTTTCAATTACCCGTCGGCGTTCACTGGCAGTCGCGTTCTTAACCCAGGTAAACCGAGGATTGTATTTCTTGGCACCCAAATTAAACCGTTTGCGCATCTCGTACTTATCAGCAGCCCAGGCTAGCGATTCGGTAGTCGGTGTGCGCAGGTAAGGCACATGCGGAATCACCTGTGCAAACCGGGCTATCTGCTGCTCCGTGCGGCATGTCACCGCCAGCAGCTCATCCTGGTAAGGTAAGAGCACCTCAGCAATTTTGTGTGGTTTACTAAAATCACACTCCACAAAAATGTCACAAGTCGGTTCTTTTTCCAGCTTTCTCAGCTTTGAGTCCCGAAGCAACATCGTGCGAAAGTGTTTTTCATATTTCGCCTCATATTGCGCGATATAGTTTGCGTAGCGATCGGCAAACGTACCAACAAACAGTAGTATGTTTTTGTCTTTCTTCATGATCCGCCTGGGGTATTACATTCAGTATTCAATTGGCAGAAACACAATCATAGTACAATTTTTGTGTTTTTACGCACCAAAACACACATCTTGTCAAATGCAAATCATTGACAAAATCCTAACAGTTCTGAAGAATACTGGAGCTCAATATGCAACACACTCAATACTCAATTGGTGTCATAACAAACCTTGACACCCCACCATTTCAAGAGCTCAAGGATACTGCATGGGAATATGGTGTACGGTTAGAAAAGATATCTCCCGCTCACGTTACTCTTTCGTCGTTCGCCGACAGCGATTTTCTACATCGACTCAAGCAGTTTGACGTAATCTACTACCGCACTGGCCTGCGCAACAGTGCGCTAGAGGAGGTGGCGTACCATATGCGAAAAGCTGGGATTCCGGTCCTCAATGATGGTGCCCGACATCACGCCCTCCATAAAAAAATCCGCCAGGCGTTAATAGCTAGCCGTTTTAATATCCCGCAACCACAAACCATCTGGGCACAAACGATACAATTTAATGAGGTGGCCGATCAGTTGGGAGTACCGTTTGTGGTTAAGCCTGATGAAGGTTCTAAAGGAAATGCTGTTGCACTGATCGAATCTGAAAAACAGTTACATGACCATCTAACGCAGTATCACCATAAAAATTTTATCTGCCAGAAATATATTGAACACGCCACTGAGTATCGGGTGTACACGGTCAATGGAAAAGCGCTGGCTAGTTACAAAAAACAACCCGGGAACAATGATTTTAGGGCCAATTTGCACGTTGGCGGCGAAATCAGAAAAACAGAGCCGGAGATGACCAAGCTGCTTTATCCATTTGCTGAGAAAGTATCGGCAGCGTTTGGAGCTGAGATTGCCGGCATTGACATACTCACACACGATAATGCTTGCTTATTTTTGGAACTAAACTGGCAGCCAGGCTGGCGACAAGTGCAAGAGCTCAACGGAGTTAATTTTCCGTACGAGACTATTCAATACGCACTAAAAAAGGCTCACCTGAGTAAGCCTTTCTATCTGAGACTACTTAGATCTCTTTTCTAGATACCAAACTCGAGGCCAAGGTCTGAGGCTGAGCTTGGTTCTGCTGCGCTTTGCTCAGCGCTCTCGGGAGTTTCGCCGTTGGCGGTTGCAACTGCAGCACCAACCTGCGCGACAAAATCATCGTAGGTACTAAACTGCATACGCTCTCCGTTGAGCGTAAAGGTTGGGGTGCCTGTAAAACCTTGCTGGCGCGCTTCGCCAAACTGATCTTGAATGTGCTCTTCGATGACGGACGCATCGAGGTGGCGGCGGAATGTGGCTACATCGAGCTCGAGCTCCTCAGCGTACGCGATGAAGAAAGTCGTTGGGTTCGCGGCAGTCGACCACGTCTGCTGATTCTCGAACAAGAGGTCGTGCATTGGCCAAAACTGACCCTGTTGACCAGCTGCTTCAACAGCTCGCGCAGCCGGGATAGCTAATGGGTTAATGGTCACGAGCGGGAAATGGCGGTACTCAAAGCGCACATCCTCACCGTACTCCTCAAGCAAATCGTTCACTACAGGTACGGCGGCCGCACAAGCTGGGCACTGAAAATCGCTGTACTCAACGAGCGTCACGGCCCCGTCAGGGTTACCTTTGATATTCGGTTCGATTACTACGCCGACGTTGGCTTGTGAGGCAGCTAAATTGGCGTAGTAAATGGCGCCAGCAAACAGTAGTACGACGGCGAGAATGGTAAGTTTGACTCCGTGCTTTTTAAACATAGAAAAGATTTTCAGTGTGTAACGCCCACCATTGTAGCAGACCCTGCTCTAACCAATGTGGTTGTTTTAACGCTGCAGCTGTGATCTAATGCGCCCATGGCAAAGCGTCCATTTAAACGAAAAATTAAGCGCAAACGGCACGGCGCTAGTTTTTGGGACCATGAGTACACTGAGGGTGGACACCTAAAGCTCTCAGACGAAGCAGCAGAGGACCTGAAAAAATTCTGTCGCTGGCTGGCCCGAGAACACGGTACGGAGCACTTACACCCCGGTGCCTTTGTCGCTGATTTTGGCTGTGGCAATGGGCGCAACCTTATCTACTTGGCTGAGCAGTTTGGCGTTGCTGGTGTTGGCTACGATGTCTCGAGTGCCGCCATTAAAATTGCCCGCACCGCTTCAAAAGACTTTAAGCTCACCTACGAGGCACGAAGTATAGCCGGTACGTTCCCCAATCTGCCCGATGCTTCATGCGACATAGTGCTTGACATGATGACCTCGCATTTTCTCAGCGCCAAAGAACGCGATCAGCTTCGTAGTGAGATGCTGCGAGTGCTCAAGCCCGGCGGATACCTATTTATGAAAACGCACCTAGCAGACGGCGACCTGCACACCAAACGTCTACTTGAGGAAGTGCCGGCTAAAGAAGCAAACACGTACATCCACCCCGTTATGGGCGTGCCCGAGCACGTCTACTTTGAGGCGGACCTGCGTGACTTTCTTGAGCCCGAATTTACCATCAAAAAAATCTACCGCTCACACAAGCACGTGAGCCGAGGTAGGGCACGTAAGCGACGCACGATTACGCTCTACGCACAGAAACCAGAGTGGTAGTTATGCCTGAGGGGCTGGCTGCATCGGAAACGTCACGATAAACGTACTGCCCTGCCCTTCGGTCGACTGCATCGCAATAGTACCACCCATCATCTCTGCCGATTGCTTTACGATGTAGAGACCTAAGCCAGTTCCCTCTTGGCGGTGCTTGCGTGCGTTCGTGGCGCGGAAGAATTTGCTAAACAGCCGCCCCTGCTCACTCTGCGGCACGCCGATACCGGTATCCTTCACAGTAAACGTAATGGTGGTTCCGTCGGTAGTGTACGTAACCGTGACGCGACCCTGTGCCGGCGTGTACTTGCAGGCATTGGAAATTAAGTTGCTGGTGACAATGTGTAAGAGCCGCATGTCAGCTGTCGCTGTAGCTGGGATGGCGGGTGGATGGAGTGTTACCTCGAGTTGCTTCTGGCTGACGAGAGCAGCAAACTCGTCAATGATTTCGCCTAGGTAGGCAGTAAAATCAACCGTCTCTGGGTCGGCTTCGAAGGTGCCTGTTTCGAGCTTCGAGACACTCAAGAAGTCGTTAATGAGCGTCATCATACGCGCGGCGTTGCGCGCCACTTTACCGAGGTAGCTGCGCTGCTTCTCGACAAATGACGAGAGGTCGGTGCTCTCCAAGAGCTCTACGTTCCAGCGAATCGCCGCGATCGGCGTACGGAGTTGGTGCGCTGCCAACGCCACAAACTCCGACTTGGCTTGGTCGATGCGCTTCTGCTGCGTAATGTCGACTAGCGTTACTAGTCGCTCGGGCGCATTGATACCGGCAACGTAGATAGACATGCGTACCCATCGCTCTTCCCCACCAAGTGTGCTGATAATAAACTCGAGGTCGTCGATTGAGACCCCAGACTCTAATTTACCAAGGAGCACCGAAAGTTCGGCGTTTGGATCCGTCTGTATGCGCTCAAAGAGCCGAATGGTAGTAACGGTTTCAGTCGTCGCACCAAAGAGTCGCACGGCCGCTAAGTTAGCCATCAGCACGTTGCCTGCCTGGTCGATACGCAGGTATGGCACCGGACTGTGCTCAAAGAGGTGCTGGAGTTGCGCTTTTGCAAAGGCTAGCTCTGTGGTTTGCGGCGTGTAGGAGACAGCTTGATTACGACGGCTGCGGCTGCGGCGATACACGTAGATGGTACTAAGTAGAAAGAGTGGAATTAAAATCATCCACCCGGGAATCGTCAGCACTGAGAGTAAGACGTACGCCACTAACGCGACGAGCACTGGCGTAAAAACTACTAGCCACAATGTGCGTAGACCGGAGACGATGCGCTGCGAAAACGAGAGCTGCATAGCACCATGATAACAGCCAGCAACAGCGGCATCCTCATTTGCACACAAATCTGTGCTACTATCTCGGTATGAAGAAGAAAGTCCTAATTGTAGAAGACGAACAAGATATTCGCGAAGCGATGGCCGACTACCTACGTAATGTTGGCTACCACGTAATCGAGGCCGAGGATGGACAGCAGGGTCTGCAGTTTTCTCTCTCTGAACACCCCGACGTTATTCTCCTTGACCTCATGATGCCAATTATGGATGGTCACGAGATGCTCAAGAAACTGCGCGAGGACCGCTGGGGCATGAACGCTAAGGTAGTAATTATGAGCGCAATGGACGATGTAAAAAATATCGGCGGCGCGTACGAGAGTGGTATCACCGAGTACATTATTAAAGGTGAGTCGAGCCTCGAAGAGCTCGCCAAAAAAGTTCGCGAAATTATTTTCGCTACTGCGTAGTTACAGCAACTACGCCAGCACGAGAAGCTCAGGCGCAAGCATGAGCAATACTCCAAGCGCAAGCATAAGTGCGCCACCAATCAGGAGCGACAGCTGGGCGTACTTTTGTCCGTGCGCCTGCAACTTACCAAAGCCCCAAATCGCCAAAGCGAAGACCACCACGTCGTCGAGCATGTAGCCGAGCGTGAAAATAAAGATGTACCACTGCCGCTCAACAAAGCTGAGGAGGTTGAGCTCGAGAATTTTCGTGTACGCCTGCGGAATACCAATCGAACAGGCGAACTCAATAATATTTACCGAAAAAGCAATCACCAGAATGGCGAATACAGACGCGATAGTGATCGGCTTGCTGGCAATCTCCTGGAAGCGAGTGGTGGTCTTAGCCTGCGACTCGATGTCGCTAATGTCACACACAAGCGCACTGTTACGATTCTTCCACCAGCGGTAGAGGAAGAAGAGGCCGCCACCGAGCGCGACCGCGCCAACCAGTGGCGTTACGTACTCATCGAGCGCAATGAAGTCCCAGGTCTGGTACCAGACGTTGAGAATCAGGTTGTACATAATGCCCTGAGCGAGAATAAAGAGACCAGCCAAGAAAATCATCCGTTGTCGGCTGCCAGCTTGTGAGAGGAGGACCAAAAAAGTGACGAGCACCCACATCGCGCACGGGTTGAAGCCGTCAATGACGCCGAGCACCACTGAGAGCGTAGTGAGCGAAAAAGTCTGCAAATCAACTAGTCCCAGTAGCGGCAAATCAAAGACGTACTGCTGGCTGGCGCCAGCATCACAAGCGACGCCGGTGCAGCCGCCACCGACAATTATCTCTTGCTGTGGTGCGCGTGCAATGTGGTCTTCGAGTGTCACGATGCCGCTGGTGGCGGCTGCACTGATGGCCGCTTTGATGCTGGCGCCCGTAGTCTCTGGTCCGTTAAAGCCAACGATTACCCGCTCGCCAACGACCGTCACCGGTGTCACTTTTGGAGCGGCGTGCTTTTCGGTTATTGCGTCATAGAGCACGCGTGCCTCAGCATCTTCAGCGATATTGAGGTACTGGTACGTTATACCCTCGGTTTCGAGCCAAACAAATTGCTTTTTACAAAAACCACAGTCGTCGCGACCAAACATGTACACCACAGCCGCTTCATCGGCCGTCTGGGCGTGCGCGGGGGTAGCGATAAACTGCCAGCCGACAGCGGCTACGCCGAGCAGTATCCAGAGGGTGATGAGTCCGTATCGCATAATCGCCACAACTATACCGTAAAGCGCGCAATTGAGCCCTTACTAGCGTGTTTAAGCGCGGTGTCTACTACGCTGCGCAAATTCGCGATCGAGTCTACTGGGCGGTCGCCAGTAGCTGTTTCGTGTGAGAGCAACAGTGCACTAGCCCCATCGAGTACCAATTGGGCTGCGGCAATAGCGTCCGAAAATAACACGGGTGTATCTGGAACAACCGAGGCTTCTGAGCGGGCAAGCACCATACACGGTACGTGTGCGTGTCTGGCGCGCCGGACGATGTCTTTAATAACAAAAGGTAGGCGCTCAGTCGGGACAACGCAGCTTAGGTCGCCACAGCCAACCAGTACTCCGTCGGCTGCGGTCAGTATCTCATCGAGATTCTCAAGTGCCTCGAGTCGCTCAACTTTGGCGATGACTTTAGCCGCGCTCCCCTGCGCCGCCAGTGCACTACGCACAGCTTCGATATCAGCCGCGTCGCGCGCAAAAGACTGCGCTACGTAGTTAATTTCTAAATCGACGAGCGCATCAATATCTGCCAGATCTTTGTCGGTTACAACATCAGCTTCTGGGTCAAAGGTGTGGCACACTCCTTCCTGTACTCGCGGACCAGAGAGGTCTTGCATGATGATAATGCGCCTCCCGAGTCGGCCGGCCGCCAAACGAACTTGGTGCACAAACCGCTGGTGGTCTTCATGTGTCCCCCACGAGAAGTTGAGCCGAGCCACCTGTACCCCAGCCCGAAGCATCGCTTCGAGCGTCGCCTCGTCACTCGAGGACGGACCAAGCGTAGCGGCAATTTGGATTGGCTCGTACGTACTCATACCTACTGAGCAATAGTGAGTAACCGCTGGTATTTTGCGAGACGCTCTTTCGCTGTAGGCGCACCCGCTTTTAGTCCAAAACACTTTGTTCCGTACGCGAGATCGGCAATAAAATCGTCCATGGTCTCTCCGCTACGATGCGAGACCACACACCGGACATCGTGCTGGTACGCCAGGCGCATGGTTGCCAGCGTGTCACTGACCGTGCCAATTTGGTTTGGTTTAATAATAATCCCTGAAATCGCCCGAGCAGCAATTGCTTGCTCTAAAATCTTAGGATTGGTAGTAGTTAAATCGTCGCCAATCACCGTGCAAGCTGGATTGTCTGCCAAGAAGCGAGAAAAACCTTCGGTGTCGTGCTCACCAGCTGGATCCTCGACGTATGTCAGGGTCGGAAATTGTGCCAGCAGCGCATTTAAGCGCGTAGTGAGCCCGGCGCTATCGAGCGACTGACCAGCTAGCTCGTAG
Source organism: bacterium (assembly GCA_002710785.1). Classification (GTDB taxonomy): domain Bacteria; phylum Patescibacteriota; class Minisyncoccia; order Phycocordibacterales; family UBA918; genus OLB19. Next base: position 46,241 of record PAMC01000018.1, on the reverse strand, counting down.
TGTGCTCCTTGCCAAAACGAACACGCCGCGACATCAGAGCCAAGGGAAACCGCGCATCCTGCCTCGGTTTCTGCTGCGGCTCGGGCGAGGTACCGAAACGGCGCTTCGAGTGTCTGGGTAGGCACCATAAACCCACCCTCGTCACCAATGCCAATGTCAGCATCGCTAAATTCTTCGTGCAACACATCTCGCAACGTACGCTGCACTGCGCTGGCCACCCGAAAAGCTTCGTGAACGTTGTCGGTTTCGGGGATGACTTGATGCTCTTGAATCTGGCTCCCCCGGTCGGCATGTGCGCCGCCGTTAATAAGGTTTACAAACAAGCGCGGAGCTTTGGCTTGGGCTGGGGTAGCAAAGAGCGTCTCAATGTACTCCCAGGTTTCTAACTCTTTAACAGACGCGGCTGCTTTAGTAGCGGCTACACTAACCCCCAAAGCTGCGTTACCGCCAAGCGATGCAAAGTTAGCGGTACCATCAAGCTCGTGCAGCTGGTCGTCGATTGCGGCCTGATCGAGCACAGAGCAGCCAATGAGTGCGGGGGCGATAATTCGCTTAATGGCGCGGACCGCCTCTTTAGCTGGCAGCGCCACCACCTCGCGCTCGCCGGTACTAGCACCGCTTGGCACACTAAACGTGCCGGAGTGTGCGCCTACGTGTACGGTTACCGATACAGTTGGTTTGCGCCTAGAATCTTGCACCACGCGCGCAGTAATGTCTGTGATGGCGGTTGGCGATACGGGCTGGGTACGAAAAAAATTGAACATACACTACGCTTCAACAACTCGCTGCGGTGAACCAGCGATAAAGGCTTTAACATTGTCGATGGTAATTTCGGTGATCTCGCGTTTGGCCTCTTTAGTATTAAACGCAATGTGTGGGGTCACGATTACGTTTGGCATATCAATCAGTGAGTGGTCGGCAACGAGCGTCTGCCACAGCTCGGGGTCGGTCTGCCCGCTACGCAGTAGGTCGACCTCCTCGCGTAGCGCATGCTCACCCTCCAAGACATCGAGTCCGGCGCCAGCTAGGTGATCAGACTCCAGGGCTGAGAGTAACGCTTGAGTGTCGACCACCTCACCACGCGCAGTATTAACCAAGTACGCACCGGGTTTCATCTGACTCAATCGCTCAGCATTAATGAGGTGGTGTGTCTGCGGCATTGCTGGGACGTGTAACGTTACGATGTCACTGCTAGCCAGGACGGCCTCGAGCGTATCGTAGGTGACGCCCGCAGCAGTAGCAAACTCCTGGTCGGGGTTAATGTCGTACGCCATCACCTCCATACCAATGCCACGAGCGATTTGACAGACGTTCCGGCCGATGGCGCCGGTGCCAACCACTCCTAAGGTCTTGCCAGCTAGGTCAAAGCCTTCGTAGCACTCGAGTTCTGAGATCGCACTGCGCTGAAGCATGTCGGTGTAGGCGCGAAAGGCGTTGCGCGAGAGGGCAAACATAAGCGCAATCGCAAACTCAGCCACCGTGCGCGTGCCGTAGTGCGGTACACGTGAGACAACGATGTTGCGAGCGGTAGCTGCAGCAATATCAATATGGTCAAACCCAGCCGAGCGAGTAGCAATAAAGGTTAGGTTGGGAAACTGCTCTAATATTTCAGCCGTGATCTCAAAGTCTACAAAGACTGAGATGGCTGTGACCTCTGCCCGTGCTTCGGACGATAGCTCCTCAACGTCAGTGGCCACGCTTAGCGTGATGTCGGCTGGTAATAATTCTCTAACAATGTCGGCTTCGCCGGTGTAGGGTCGTAGGTATAGTAGGTGCATCACCAATAATCATACACCCCGATCAGACTGATCGGGGTGCCGATACGCACAGGTTGTCTACCCAAAAGCTTAAATGACCTGAAGCGCCGTGTCAGCAAAATAATCAAACCAGCTTTGGACACCCGCCCAGTTTTGTTCCCACTCGGTGTCGATGTAGGACTCCATTTCGATGGTGATGGCCGGGATGTTCAAGCTGGCAAGCCAACCCTCGGCATCGCCGGTAATCGGGTAGGCATCGAAGAGGTTCACGTACCCATAGTTGGCGGCAGCGGCGTAGGCGGTACCGAGCGCGGTAGTGGCTGGCAGCACACCGCCATTACAGGCAGAACCATAAACATTATCAGCCTGGCTGTGCCAAAACGCTACAGCCGCCGGGTTGGTGGTTGCGACGTAGTCGCGCAGCGCCACTGCCTCGGGCTCAGAGAAAGGTGCGCTCCCAGCGCTCACCGTCGCGCCGCGCCAAGTGCTCTCAGGTGCCCAGTTGCAGTCAAAGTTGCGGTTGAGATCGACGTTGTTGGCGTTAAAGCGACCGGTTGCCACACGTTCGCTCGGGGTCGGCACATCAGCTGTGGTAAATCGTCCGCCGGTACCAGTAACCAGCGCCAGCCCATCAGGATTGAGTGCTGGTATCACGTGCACCGTCAGACCGGCGGGCACTTCACTTGGATTGATCGTTAGGTAGTCAATCACTTCCCAGGCCAGGAGGCTGCTGTTCCACTCGTAGCCACCGTGTATGCCGCCAACAAATAAGAGGTTGGTGGGGCCAGTGCCAAAACGGTAGACTTCGATCGGGCGGTTTTCTACAGAGCGGCCGATCTCTACTTGCGTAACAGTAGGAGTTGGCTCTGGTTCGACCTCGGTGGTTGGTTGCTCAGCAACTTGAGGTGCTGGCGTGAGTGCTTGGTAGAGGGCAAAACTAGTAGCACCAACCGCCACGAGCAGGATCCCAATTACCGCGTAAAACTTTACGTTACCCTGCATAGTGTCTACTCAGCAAATACATCCATCACCGCAGCCAAACCAGCGCGGTTTTGCTCCCACTCAGTTGCTGAGTAGTTGGTGAGGAGTACGCTAATAGCTGGCACACCTTCGCTTGCCATCCAGTTCACAGCATCGCCGGTAATGGCGTAGAAATCAAATTCTTCGTTCGCCGTGTAATCTGCAGCATCAGCGTAGGTGTTGGTGAGGTCGAGGGTCTCAGCTGAGACACCGTTGCGACAGCTTGAGGCGTAGACGCCACCGTCTGCTGCGTAGTACACCACTGCTGCAGCTGGGGTAATCTCTGCCACGTAGTCGCGCAGGGCGGCAGCTTCAGGCTCAGAGAATGGTGCGTCACCGCCAGATACTGGCTGACTGCGCCAGACACCCTCGGCTTGCCACTCACAATCAAAGTTGCGGTTTAGGTCGACGTTGTTAGCGTTAAAGCGACCAGCTGGGCTGGCACCGGTAGCGAGGCCGTCAGGGTTGAGGTTTGGAATCACATGCAAGGTCACTCCCTCGGGCACAAAGCTGGCGTTCTCTTCTGCGTGCGCAATGAGACGGGTCGCAAGTTCGCTGGTGTTCGGCGCGTACGCGCCGTGGATGCCTCCCACTACCAAAATGTCTACGCTGCCATTACCAAATCGATACGCCTTAATATCGCGGCCGCCTACCGACTGGCCAATCGTTACAACTGGGACAGGGCCAGCGCCGTCCCCAATGCCGCCATCGGGTTCAACTGGCGTTGGTGTGTCGTCAGTTACGTCGGCTGGCTGGTCAGTAGGTGTTACACCTGCGGGAACCTGATTAATGACGTCAGTGGTACTCGGACGAATAAAGAAGTACCACCCGGCGACGAGTAAGATAACAACAAGAATTGCAATGATGAGATTTTTCATACTGTTTTTATTACTCCTCTATTGTACGGCAGGTTACTGCCGCTGGCTAATCTGGCTTATTAGCTGGCCGCGCGACCGCTTTATGGTTGCCAAAAGCAGAGGTCCAGAGCTCATCAAGCTCCCACCCGCATTCTCGCAGTAACTGAGAAAGCTCTTCGGCTGTGTACAGGCAGATTGGCTCGAAAATCGAGAACGTTTTTTGTGCTTCTGGCGGCAGCGTTGCCCAGCGTTCTGGCAGGGGTTGATGAGTGGCTGGGTACATTTTACCAATATCACTCAAGGTGCCGGTCACCGACACAAATAGCGTTGTGTTGGTCTTGGTGGCCAGCTGCGTGAGTAGCTCTTTAGCTTGCAGGTATGGCACGTAGTGCAGTACTCGTTGCAGCACAGCAAAATCGAACTGCTGTTGCGTGTTACGTACAAATTCGCGTACATCAGCTTGGGTAAATGTTACGCCGCCCGAGGCCATCGGCAAGTTCGCGATGGTTGTAGCATAGTCGGCCACATCAACGGCCGTCACATCTGCACCAGCTACGGCCAGTCGAGCAGTTAACCCGCCGCTTCCACAACCAGCATCGAGCACCGTAGGTTGCTGGCCGCGCGCTACACGCGCGGCCACCGCCGCCAGCACCTTCTTATCTAGATCATCGGCCCGAGTAGCCGCCACATCGACCCCGTACGCACTCATGGTTACTGTAGGCGACTGCCGAGCTCAACGTCTGGCTTGCTCGGTGTTGCAACTAGCCAGCCGTCACCAGCTGCGTTTTTAAAGCCCAGCGTCAGCACTTGTGAACGAAACGGTCCGACCTGTCGGGGCGGAAAATTCACCACACACATCACGAGCATGCCCTCAAGTTCTTCTTTACTGTGAGCGCCAACCAGTTGTGCGCTCGATTTCTTGATCCCAATCTCTGGACCTAAATCGATTGTCAGCTTATACGCCGGCTTCTGCGCCTCCGGAAAATCCTCCGCCGCCAACACTTTCCCTACTCGGATATCAACTTTCTCAAAATCCTCGATGGTAATCATGTCGCTGAGTATAGCAAACGCTAGAGCATCGCACCGCGGGTTGCGCGGTCGTAGCGCCCAGTCTGAGCCAAATCGTTCTCTAACTGATAGGCGGCCACCGCAGCTGCAGTAATTGGCCCGTAGTAGCCAGTGGGGCCCGCTGCGGCCAAGCGGTCGCGCTCAGCACCAGTGGTATTGAATATCAAAAACAACTGTAAGAGTATGACCTCTTTGCCACTATCACCGTTCCCTAACTCGCTGGTGAGTCTGGCTGGTACAAGCGACAACAACGTTTGCAGTTGAGCGAGTGCTGCCGCCTGATCCACCAGCCCTTCTTCCTTCAGTGCACGCTCAACTGCACGAGGCAAGTCGTAGTCAGCCTGCAGTGCCGCCCGAAATTCATTGGGGAAGGTCGTCACTAAAAACTCCGCGTACTCCTCGTCATCACGAATGTCGCGAAAGATGTCTCTCAGAAATGACATTTTCTCTTTCCGCGTAAAACCATCCACCAGTCGGTCGTACGGGTCTTGCGGGTCGTTGTTGTCGTCTCTCGTCTCAAAGTGGAGGTGGTACACCCCGTCTGGTGCGTTACCGGTGTCCCCTACGGTGCCAATAAAGTCGCCCGCATCGAGTACGTCACCGCGATCGAGATCGGCAATGTAATCGAGGTGCATGTAACGGAAGCGTTCGCCGCCGGGGTTTAGGGTGTACACGTACTTGCCCGCACTTGGTCCAGTGCCGGTCGAGAGCACGATCGCCTCGGTGGGTGACACGATTGGCGTTCCTTGGGGAGCCAGAAAGTCTTCACCTTCGTGCAAACGAGTGCCGCCACCACGCGGATCACCAAAGTCGGGGTTGATGTCATCGTACTCGACACCAAATAAAACAGGAATCGGAATCTCATCAACCGGGTCGTCATCCAGCCGATCAGCGTCGATACTGCGGCTGCGTGCCTCACTGCCGAGCGGTGGCACTAACAAAGCCACCAGAAGCAAGAACGTTGTACATTTGTGCATATAGCTATTATGACGCACATCGCAAATCTTTTCTTTCGCCTGATGTGTGGTTTGGTTGCGGGGTGTGGGTTCGATTCCCGCGCAAAGTGCGTAGGCACTTTCCTTGTCCGCCAGCACGAGAAAAAGCGCTCGAAAGCGCTTATTTCTCACGTGCTGGCGGACAGGGAATCTTTCATTACATGAACGGTGCAGCGTTTGGATATTTCTCGCAAACTCAAAATATCTCAAACTGCTTCTAAAACAGTCCCTCGGACTGTTTTAGCCCCGTTTTTTGGTGCTAGGCAAAAAGCCCTGGAAGGACTTTTTACGAACGTCTTACTACTTCTTTGCTAAGCTGGCGGACAGGGAATCGAACCCCGATTTTTGGTGCCAGAAACCAACGTCCTACCGTTAGACGATCCGCCAGCTTAGCAAACAAAACTATTAGACGATCCGCCAATTAAATTGTTACCCTGCCAAAGCAAAGTGGCCTACATACTGCCAGAATTGCCAAAAGTTTCAAGCCAACTACTCTGCAAAGTGTGCGTGGTCGTTCCAGGTAAGCAACTGCCACTCACCATCCCTTTCGCGAATTACCGTAATGCCTGTGTTTGCCGATTTGATACACCTAGCCATAGAGAACACTTGTGACGGTAACAAATCGAGGTTGTGAGTCAAAAGCGACAAAATCATAAACTTTAGAAAGTTACCGTGTGAGACCGCGAGAACATTTTGTTCTGGTCGTTGTTGCAAAAAGTGCAAGGCGTCTTGGGCTCTAGCAATCCTCTCTGTGGGATTCTCTTCATCTTCATATCGCCAGCTCTTATCGTCAGCATTGGCGCGCATTTGAAGTAAATACTCCCTGATTCCATTGTCTGGTTCATTTGCGTACGAGACGCCAATCAGAGATGAGGGGATTTTTTCCTCTCTGAGTAAATCAGTCTCAAGAACTTTAAGTCCTGTATGTTTCGAAATAAAACTACTCGTTTGAAGTGCGCGTTTCATCGTACTGGAAAAAAGAACGTCAATATCAAGATTTGCTAAGCGCAGACCTAAATTTTCTGCCTGTATTTCACCGTGCGGACTAAGAACCTCGTCTTCTCCTTGCCATTTATTCTCGATATTTGAAAACGTCTCACCGTGTCGAACCAAATAAATATTTTTCATACATAGTGTTACTTAGTACATACCTCCACTACTAACACCTCCAGGGGCAGATGGGGGACGCTGGCGCGGCGGACCAGCTGGGAAATCTCGAGCGCTCGTAGTAAGAGGTGCGAGTTAAGTGGCGATGCAGCGTCGGCGGCAAGCTTCTCTACCTGCTCGGCTCCGCTCGGGGGTAGCTGCGCGAGAATCCGCTCCGCATCGTTAGGCGCATTTCTAAGCAGCATAACCGCCCGCAGGCGCTCCAAGAGCAAACGAGTGAAGAGCACCATGTCGGTCTGGCTCTCAGCAGCGTCGGCAATGGCCTTAAGCGCAGTGGCAGCATCCTTCTCGTGCAAGGCCTGTACGAGCGACTCAAGTGCAGCGGTTTTTGGGGCGCCAATGATGGCGGCCACCTCATCGCCGTCGCCGATTTTATCACCCGAAGCCAGAATGACTTTTTGCAGTACTCCGAGGGCATCTCGAAACGAGCCATCGGCGGCAATTGCAATCATGTCGGCTGCGTCAGGCTTAAGGGTAAAGCCTTCTTTCTTGGCTACGTCGGTCACCGTCTTTGCTAACACTGAGCGACTTGGTGAGTGTAACGTGAAGACCTGACAACGCGAGAGAATCGTGTCGAGCACTTTGTCGATTTCGGTGGTGGCCATCATAAACACCACGTGCTCAGGTGGCTCCTCGATAGTTTTTAAAAGCGCGTTAAAGGCTTCTTTGGTGAGCATGTGCACCTCGTCGATGATGTAGACCTTCTTCTCCGACTGGTACGGCAGTGTATGCACCGCCTCTTTGAGTTCGCGCACATCGTCTATGCCACGGTTGCTCGCCGCGTCGATTTCGTAGAGGTCGACGTCAGCCACACCAAGCTCACGAGCGACAATTCGCGCCATAGTGGTCTTGCCGGTGCCACGCGTGCCCGAGAAGATCATGGCGTGTGGGACCGCACGCTTTTTGATCGCCCCTTCGAGCACCGATACAATGTGGTCTTGATCGCGGACTTCTTTGAAGCTCTCGGGGCGGTACTTACGGTAGAGGGCGAGTTGTTCGGTCATAGTGAGAGTAGTATACCCTGCCCAAACTACTGAAACAAAACAAAAAGCCCGCGGCCAGAGGTCGCGGGCTTTTTGTTTATGATTTCTTTCTGGTGGTCTTCTTCTTGGCAGTCTTCTTAGTGGTTTTTTTGGTTGCCTTTTTCGCTTTCTTTGTAGCCTTTTTCGCTTTCTTGGCTGCTTTCTTTTTAGCTGGCTTGGCCACTTTCTCAATCCCCTTCCAATGATGCTTCATCTCGCGCTTAAAGGTAGCGATGTCAGCTTTGCTCGCATCCTTAAGGCGGCTGTACGCACCACTCACAGTGTCGATGAGCTTGTCGTACTCCTCCTCGGTCATCTCATGTGCTTTCTCGAGCGTCTCGAGCACTTCAGCTTTGGCCTTGAGCGTCCAACTCTTTACCTTTTGGCGATTCTTCTTAGCGTCGGCACTCCCGTAGAGGAAGTACGCACCGGCTGCGGCCACTGCCGCGGTGGTGAGTCCAACACCAATTCCAACCTTCTGTTGCGTACTCAAGCTTTTCGCTTTTTTTGCAGTCTTCTTTGTTGCTTTCTTTGCCATATGTCAGCAGTATACAGAGTAATTTACCGGGTGCCCACGCACTATCGCTTAATCCCGGGGATAATACTCATGATAAAGCCAATCAGTCGAGTTGGGTTGAGGTTGTGGCGAATGTCTTCGATGTCTTCAGCCAGCACCTCGCTACCCCGCTCCACCCGTTCGACAATACGTCGAACCGCCCGCACTACCTTAAGCACGTGGTAAAGAATAAGGCTGGTAATAATTATAAACAACACCACTCCTACCGACGCGATGATGAAAAAGATATTCGCGTGCAACACTTCTGTCATTTCCATTAGTTAAGTATATCGCATCTTTCAACGAATCAACGTTCTGTATATAAAAAAATGCGGCCTAGGCCGCATAGTGTTGCAAGTGTTTTGGGCGGAAGTCTCGATTTTCATATCTACGCAAAGTGCTTAGGTACTCTGACTTACCGTCTTGGTCGACGATATACCAAGGCAGATCCAGAGCACCCAAGAATGCGTTCATTAGTAATCGGGCACATCGTCCGTTACCGTCGCCGAAAGGATGTATGCACAGGAACTCGTAATGAACAATATGAGCAGACTGCAAAGCATCCGCCGAACCTGATTTGCAGACATCTAGCGACCGACTTACTTGCGCTAGCCATTCTTCCATCAAAATCGGAACAGCGGTCGGGCTCGGCAATGGCTGGTTGGTCACGAATGCTTCACTGCTTCGGTACTGGCCGGCCACAACACCGATCTCAAGAACACCTCTAAAGAGTTTATGGAGCTCCAGTGGTTTACTCAGGTAGTAGTGTGGCGAAACTTCGACCTGGCAGGCCGCACGCATATGTGCCTCATAGTACAGACCCTTGACCGCGCTTATGCCTTCAAGAGCGTTACTCTCGATCACTAGGCGGTGGTGCTTTAACGATTTAGAGATCAACCTTCTATCTCCTTTTTGTGCTGAGACTAGATTACGTCAATTATTAATTTCTGCAATGAAATCTAAAACAACTACTTCAACTTTGTCTGGCGAGTTGCCCTCCTCCATCAACCGAGCCCGCAGCTGCGCTGCGCCCGGAAAGCCGTGCACGTAGGCTTTGTAGTGCTTTTTCATGGTGGCAAAACTTTTAAATGGCAGGAGCTCAGCAAAGAGGTAGCTGTGCTCGACCATCACTCGCAAGCGCTCCTCCATGGAGACGTACTTCACACCTACTTCACTCTTATCAGCCACAATAATCTCATCGCGGTTAACGCCATGCGTTGGCAAGGCCAAGAGCTTGAGCGGCACACGCTTCGTGGGGTGAAAAAACCATGGGTTACCAAACAGCGCGCGGCCGACCATAGCGCCGTCGGCGCCGCACGCAGCAAGCTTTTGCGCTGCATCAGCCTGGCTCAAGACATCGCCATTGCCAATTATTTTCGTGTCGGGGCTGAGCGCATCGCGCAGCTCCACGACGCGCGCAATACGTTCCCAGCGGGCTGGTACTTTGCTCATGTCTTTGCGCGTACGCGCATGGATGGTAAGGGCCGCCGGCGCTGCCCGTAAGAGCGTTGGTATCCAAGTCTCAACCTCGTCTTCGAGGTACCCCAAGCGAGTCTTTACGCTCACCGGAATACCACCTTTCTCGCTCTTGGCGCCTCGCTTTGCCGCCGCGATAACCTCAAGGGCCACGTCGGGCGTCTTGATCATGGCTGAGCCACAACCCTGTTTCTCAATCGAGCGGTCGGGGCAACCCATGTTAATGTCGATGCCGTCAAACCCTAACTCAAGACATAGCTTCGCAGCGTACTCCATATGCTCCGGTGTGCTGGAGAAAAGCTGCGCCACGATTGGTCGCTCCTCGTCGGTATATATAAGATCAGCCATCAGCTTCTCCTTGCCTTCGGGGGTGGCGCGCACCAGGCCGTCAGCCGCGACAAATTCCGTCCACATGACAACGTCGCTCCGGCCAGGAAACTCTGAGTATTTTGCAATTAGACGGCGAAAAGCCGCGTCGGTCACGTCCGCCATCGGCGCTACCGCTAAAAACGGTTTTTCGAGCTGTTGCCAGAAGTTCATAGTCGTGGCATTGTACAAACCAGACACAACAATGCAAGGGCTCAGCAATGTCACACCTTTGGCTATACCTGACTGGATTTGTGACGATTCCTTTTTTCTACAAGGTATTCCCTGAATGGACGAGTAAGCAGCTCGAATCCGAAAGCTTCTTTGTCCTTTCCACTTGCTCTGTTTGGCACTCTGATTTGGGCAACAACTCAAATCGTCCAACATCTAGAAGGGGTTCGAAAAAAGAGCGCGGAGGGGTAAGTCACTTGGATGCTGCGGTTTCTGACCGCGGCTTTTTTGTTGCTCACAAAATACCTCAGTTAACTGAGGTATTTTGTGAGCCGTCACTCGCCTACTGGTTGTGTCGAACTAGAGGTGCTGGTTGCCACTTCTAGTACCGCTTCTTGCACAAACACCTTGTTGCCGTAGCGGAGGTCGATGTACTCAAAATTGCCTGGCGCTAGATGAGCAAACTGCTCGCTGGCGAGAATGGTTTCCAAATTGGCGAGGGTGGTGCCGAGTGTATCGGCGCGACTGGTGCGAATTTCGCCACCGCCGCCGAGTCGGTAGACAACGTCGCGATCGTCAAACCAAACGGTCTGTGGACGGAAGCCAAACGCTGCACTGGCAGTATCGACAAAACTCGACGCAGTGAGTAAGACGGTAGAAGGAACACCCGCCTGCCCAACAGCCGGCGCCTGCGACGCATTTTGGTAGCGGATAAACGTTCCGCCCGAGAGCTCTGGGGCGTCTGCAAATCCGTAGCCGGTGTCGTCTATAAATACGCAGTTGCGTTCCTCACCATCACACCACAGTGCGTACGGTTCGTACTCGGTAAACGTAATGTGGAGCTTCGTGCGCTCCGTGCGCTTGATAGCAAAATCTTTAATGCGCGGAATCTGCTCTAGGCGCTCGAGCATACGACCTTTGGGGTAGAGGTAGCTAAAGCGCTTGGGGATCAGGCGGTAGTAGGTACCAACCAGCTCCGCTTCGACAGTCTCAACCACCGTAGCTGGAGCTATAGTGAGGCCGCCTGCGGCGGTGACCTCGCTTATCGTGAGCGCAGGCGCGCGGGTTAGATGCCACACACCAGTTACAGCGAGTGCTAAAAGTGCCAGCAGCAAGACACCGATGATGACCTGCCGCACGATCATACGCTTGGCTGGGTCGCTGGTACGCTGTGTTCGTTTGGTTTTGGCCCATCTGCTCATACGGGCCTATGGTAGCACGTCAGCGAGTCGGCAGCTCGATCCGATCTTTCCCGAAAAACGGTACTAACGGTGCGGGAATGGCGATGCTTCCGTCGGCTTGCTGGAAGTTTTCTAGCAAAGAAACGAGGATGCGCGGTGCTGCGATGGCGGTGTTGTTGAGCGAGTGAGCGTAGCGCACAGTACCATCTTCGTCTTTGTAGCGGATGTTAAAGCGTCGGGTTTGAAAATCGTGGAAGTACGAAGATGAATGGGTCTCACGATACTTACCTTCCTTCGGGACCCAGGCTTCGATGTCGTATTTCTTGACCTGTCCTTGCCCTAAGTCGCCACCACAATTAACGACAACGTGGTACGGAATACCAAGCGACTGCATAAACTCTTCTGAGTTAGCGGTAATCTGCTCGTGCCAGCGCACACTCTCTTCGTGTGAGGCTTCGCAGAGTACCACCTGCTCGAGCTTGTAAAACTCATGTACGCGGATGAGACCTTTTGTGTCTTTACCATGACTCCCCGCCTCGCGCCGGTAACATGGAGAGAATGCTAGAAACGTCGTTGGCAGCTGGGCTTTGTCGAGTATCTCGTCTCGGTAGTACCCCATGGCAGAGACCTCGCTCGTGCCGGTTAAGCTGTCGCCGTCTTGGGTTTCGTAGAGGTCTTCTGCTTCGTTTGGCAAGTGGCCGGTGCCGTAGAAGTTCTCTTTGCGGACGATGGTCGGTGGAATCATCGGAGTAAATCCTTTCTCCATAAAAAACTGGTTGGCGTAGTTCCAGATAGCCCAGGTGAGACGAGCACCGTCGCCCAAGAGGTAGTAACCCCGAAAGCCGTGCACTTTGGTACCGCGCTCGAAGTCAACCATCTTAAGTGCGGTCATGAGCTCGATGTGATCTTTGGGCTCGAAGTCGAAAGTCGTTTGCTCACCCCAGGTGCGCACCTCCTCATTATCCTCGTCGCTCTCACCCTCCGGGACCGTCATATCGGGAATTTGTGGCACCTGCAACATGAGCGTGCGCCACTCTTCCATAACTGGCCTGAGCGCCTCCTCGTCGGCCTGTACGGCCGTCTTTACCTCTTGCATGCTCGCAATGAGCGACTGCTTCTCTTCTGCGCTCGCGCTCGGAATTTGCTCTGAGACTTTGTTCTGCTCCGCACGCTTCTCTTCCAGACGCTGCGTAATCTCACGCCGCTCATCATCGAGCTTAATAAGCCGTTTGAGGTCCACCGCTATATGCTTCTTAGCAGCGGCCATTTCCACTAGCTCGAGGTTTTCCCGAATAAACTTAATATCCAACATAGTGGCTCGATTATACCGCATCCACCTCTAAAACAAAGATGATCTGCGCTACTATTTAGTGTATGGAGACGTATCCGATAGAGACCTTAAACACTGTCCCGGCGCTGCTCAAAGAAATTCCGCAACCGCCAAAAGAGCTTAACTACCGTGGCACCCTGCCACCCACCGACGTGCCGCTCATCGCGGTCGTTGGCTCGCGGCAGTACACCAGCTACGGCAAGGCCGTCGTCGAGCACATTATTGCCGGCCTGGCTGGCTACCAGGTTGGTATTGTCTCGGGGCTTGCGATTGGTATCGACGGGCTCGCGCACGAAGCAGCGCTACGCCACCAGCTCTACACTCTAGCGGTGCCGGGTGGCGGCTTAGACGACAGTGTCCTCTACCCCGCCCGACATAAACGCTTGGCCTACCGCATACTCGAAGCGGGTGGTGCGCTCCTGTCTGAGTTTCCAGCTACTCAACGCGTCGCACGCTGGACCTTCCCGCAGCGCAACCGGATTGTCTGTGGGCTGTGTGACGCCACCATCATTATCGAAGCAGCTGAGCAGTCTGGCTCGCTGATTACGGCGCGAATGGCAACCGACTACAACCGCGAGTTGTTTGTCGTACCCGGTGACATCTTTTCGCCCATGAGCCGCGGGACGAACCAGTTTCTCAAGCTCGGCGCAGCACCCTTGACCGAAGCAAATGATGTTATTGATGCGCTGCGCCTGACACCCACGCCGGCTGCGCACCTGGCAGCAGATCCGGCGGCGGGCGCTGTCGCGCCCGCCGCCCAAGCGCTACTTAGTTTACTCAGCGAGCCACTCGAAAAAGATGAGCTCATCCGCCGCAGTAGCCTGCCGACTGAACAGGCAAACGTACTCTTGATGGAGCTTGAGCTTACTGGCCACGTAGCCGAAACTGACGGCGTCTATCGGCGGTTGTGAGTGGTTATGGTTTGAACCCACTCTTACTTTTGTGATGTAGCCTGTGGAAAAGATTTGTCTAATAAAATAGTGGGTAGAAGGTTGATAGATTCTTTGATGAGTACACATAAAACAGTAACGTTCCACTTCACAAAAGTAAGGGTTGGGTTTGACATATATATGTATCGGTAGTATTTGTTAGCGGACATGAGTACCGTTAGAGATCAAAACCTTTGGTTTCAGTACGGGTTCAAATTATTAGCTGTTTGATATACCTGTTTGGGAAATATTTATTTCAAGCAGAGTCTAACTTTCTAATCTCTAGCGGGATGAATAGCAAAAAAGGCACGTTGGTGATCGTTGAGTCACCTGCCAAAGCCAAGACTATCGAAAAATATTTGGGTGATGGATACACCGTAAAGTCCTCGATTGGGCACGTACGCGACCTCCCCAAGAGCAATAAGGACGCGGTCGATATCGATGGCGGGTTCGTGCCGCGCTACATCATCTCGCCCGGCAAAGAAAAAGTGATTGAAGAGCTACAGAAAGCAGCCAAAAAAGTCGACGAGGTCCTGCTGGCCTCTGACCCCGACCGCGAGGGTGAGGCCATCGCCTGGCACGTCGCTGAGCTACTAAAAGACACCAACAAAAACCTCAAACGCGTGGTCTTTCACGAAATTACCGAACCAGCGGTGACCGAGGCGATTAAGCACCCCCGCAAAATTGATACCCACTTGCGAGAGGCTCAAGAGGCCCGTCGCGTCCTCGACCGTTTGGTCGGATACGATCTCTCTGGGCTGATTTGGAAGAAGGTTCGCTACGGGCTCTCAGCCGGGCGCGTGCAGTCGCCAGCACTGCGCATTGTGATGGAGCGCGAGCGAGAAATCCGTGCCTTTAAACCAGATGACTACTTCGTACTCACAGCCAACTGCACGATCGACAAAAAGGCCGTACCGTTCACTTGTGTTGAAGAGCCTGGTGAAGCCAAAGAGGCCGAGCGTATTAAAGCAGTCGGTGAGTCACACGACTGGCAGATTGTTGGGGTTAAGGAGAGTGAGGCTAAGCGTAGTCCTCGTGCACCGTTTACCACCTCAACCATGCAGCAAACAGCCTCAACCCGTCTTGGTTTTACCCCAAGCCGTACCATGGGCGCGGCACAGAAACTGTACGAGGCTGGGCACATCACCTACATGCGTACCGACAGCACTAACATGAGTGATATCGCGCAGAAGCAAATTATTGCTCTCGTGCACAATGAGTACGGCAAGGAGTACGTCGCCCCACGTACGTACAGCACCAAAAGCAAAGCAGCGCAGGAAGCGCACGAGGCAATTCGGCCGACCAACTTTGCCAAGCAGCAAGCCGGTGCCACAGCTGACCAAAAAGCACTCTACGAGCTTATCTGGGCCCGGGCCGTTGCCTCGCAGATGACCGACGCTAAACTAGAGCGCACGAAAGTACTCGCGAACGTTACGGGAGCAACAGAGTCGATTCCTGACTTTGCGGTGAACGGCTCGCGCGTGGTATTTGATGGCTGGCTTAAGGTGGACCCAGCTGCGCGCGGTGAGGACACGGAAGTACCGAAGGTGACAGCAGGTGAGGCGCTGGCAGTTTCTGATGTCGACATTGAAGCTAAAGAAACGCAGCCGCCCAATCGCTACACGGAAGCTGGTCTCATTAAAGAGCTCGAGAAGCGTGGTATTGGCCGCCCATCAACGTATGCCTCGATCATGAAGACCATCATCGACCGTGGCTACGTCGAGAAAGACGGGCGTACGCTCATTCCAACCGACACCGGCGACGTTGTGTCGAGCTTCCTCGAAGAGCACTTTGCCGACTACATCGACGACGATTTTACCAGTGAGATGGAAGATCAGCTCGACGATATCGCCACCGGTGAGCGCAAATACCAGAAGACGCTCAGCGACTTCTACAAACCTTTCCACAAAGCGGTCGCTGCCAAGGAGGACATCGAGAAACTCACCAACCTTGGCCCCGGCCCGAAGGAATTTCCGTGCCCAGAGTGTGGCGCTGCCATGGTGCGCAAGCTTGGCAAGAACGGCACCTTCCTCTCGTGTGAGCGATTCCCCGACTGCGATGGCGCTCGCCTCGTTGACGGTAGCGAGATCAAAGACGACGAGCCAATCGGAAACCATCCTGAGACCGGGCAGCCGATTTTTGTCTTAAACGGCCGCTACGGACCATACGTGCAGCTTGGTGCCACGCCAGAGAAAGGCAAGAAAGGTAGTAAGGAAAAAGCCGAGAAGCCACGTCGTGCCGGACTACCCAAAGATGTATCGCCTGAGGACGTCACGATCGAGCTGGCGGTTAAGCTCTTGTTGCTGCCCCGTGAGCTCGGCGAACACCCTAAGACCGGCGAGCCCGTCATTGCTAACACCGGCCAGTACGGACCGTACATCGGGCATGCCGGCGACTTCCGCTCACTTAAGGGAGAGGACGATCCGTACTCCATCACCTTTGAGCGCGCGATGGAAATTCTCAGCGAGCCAAAGCAGCTGCGAAAGGGTGAGAAGCTGGTTAAAGAAGTGGGTATTCACCCAAAAACCCGCAAACTCATCAATGTGTACGGGAGTAAGTCGGGTCGCTACCTGCGCAAGGGCTTTAAGCGAATTAACTTGCCTGACGATTTAGATATCGATAAATTCACCGTGGAAGATGCGGTCGAGTGGTTGAAGCAGTAGCTCGGGCTTGCCAAACTGCATTTGCAGTACCATAATGCATTTATGGTTACCGCAACCGAAATCATCGGTCACCTCAACAACCCAACCGAGGCTGACAAAAAGATTATCGAGAAGGCCTACCAGATGGCTGAGCGCGCGCATGAGGGGCACAAGCGCTACTCGGGTGACCCGTACATGAGCCATGTTGCCTCAGTTGCGCTGCGCTTGGCTGATATGGGAATGGGTCCGCGCACCATTACCGCTGGCCTCCTGCACGACACCATCGAAGATACCGAGGTAACGGACGAGCAGATCCGCGAGGAGTTTGGCGACGAAATTCTCTTTTTGGTTGAGGGCGTCACCAAGCTCTCCTCAGTGCGCTACTACGGTACCGACCGTCACAACGAGTCGCTGCGCAAGCTGTTTGTTGCGACCAGCCAAGACATTCGCGTGCTCATCATTAAATTAGTGGACCGTTTGCACAACATGCAGACGCTCCAGTACGTGTCTGAAGAAAAGCAGCTGCGTATTGCGCGCGAGACACTCGAAATTTACGTGCCAGTCGCGCACCGGCTCGGTATGGGCCGTATTCGCAAAGAGCTCGAGGACCTTGCCTTCCCCTACGTCTACCCCGAGGAGTACGAGCGCGTACAAGAGACCATCAGGCGGGTGGTCGGCAAAGCTGACGAGGTCTTGGAGAAAGAGCGAAAGAGTCTTCAGAAAGAGCTCGCTGACGCTGGTCTACGCGATTTTCAAACATCATACCGCGTTAAGGGGATGTACAGCCTCTACCACAAGCTCAAGCGTAAAGAGTGGAACCTTGATCTTATCTACGACCTCTTAGCGCTGCGCGTTGTGGTACCTAACGTTGAGGAGTGTTACCGCGCATTGGGTATCATTCACAAAATTTGGCGACCACTGCCGGGCCGCATGAAAGACTACATTGCCTTCCCGAAGCCCAACGGCTACCAGTCGATCCACACCACTGTCACCACGCCGGCGGAGAATATTCTCGAGGTCCAAATTCGTACCCAGACCATGCACCACGAAGCTGAGTACGGTGTAGCCTCACACCTCATCTACAAATCTAAGGACACCGACCTGGCTGGTGGTTCGTGGTTTAGCAAAATGGCGCCGTCGCTCTTTCGGCCGTTTATCTGGCGTGAGCAAAAGCGCCAAGAGACAGAAATTTCTAAAGATACCCCACACCGCGAAAAGATTCCGGCCTGGATTAGCCAGATTGGCGAGATGTATACACACGAAAAGAGCTCCAGCCAAGAGTTTGTCGACGATATGCGGACCGACTTCTTCCACGACCGGATCTTTGTCTTTACCCCCAACGGCGACGTAGTCGACCTGCCCCGCGGTGCCTCTCCGATCGATTTTGCTTACGCGATTCACTCCGAGATTGGCGACAAAATGTCAGGTGCCAAGGTAAACCAAAAATTGGTAAGTCTCGATAGCGAACTGCATAACGGTGATATTGTAGAAATTGAGACCCGCAAAGGAGCCAAACCAACACAGAAGTGGCTCGATGGCGCTAAAACTTCGCTCGCTAAGCGACGCATTCGTAGTGCGCTTGAGCGAGCAGCCGAGGCGTAGCGCTATACACTAAAGTTTTTTACTCCGTAAAGGTCATCATCTTCGTCGGTTGTTTTAGCCTCCTCGCTAGCCGTTGCTGCAGGCGCTACGGCATCTCTAGCCTCGGGCGCTGGAGCTGGTTCTGGTTGCGGATCAGGTTCAGGGGCGGGCACTTCGGGAGCGACAGTCGGGGCTTGTGAGGCGGCTGGCACATCACTAAATAAACTCGCGAGTTTGCTGCGCAGCGACGAGCCACCTGCTGCTGGCTCCACTGGTGAGGCGAGTTCCGTAGTTGGTTCGGTGGCGTTAGGTTTAGGCTCTGGAGTAGCTTGCTCAGGCACACTCGTTACATCGGCTGCAATTGGTTCGAGCGGAGTGCTCTCAGTGAGCTGCTCCAGCGGCTCGTCGGTTGGTTGGGTTTCTACCGCAGTCGCAGCGCTGGTCACCGCCGATACAGCTGGTGCGCTGCGGCCCGCTTTTTGTGCCGCCAAGGTCTCGAGCAGTACGTCGAGGTCCTCGTCTGAGAAGTAGTCGATGGTAATCTTGCCACCGTAGTCGGTGCGCGTGAGCTGCACGCGAGTGCCAAGCGTCTCGGTAAATTGCTTCTCTTTCTCGATGAGCTCCGGGTCAGTGCCCTTCCACTGCTGCTTGCGGACCTTGTCGGTTGCGATCTTGCGCGCAATGCGCTCAACCTCACGTACAGTCAGTTTCTTAAGCAGAATCTCTCGGTACAGTGTGTCTTGTTCTTCTGGTCGGTCATTGAGCATCAAGAGCGTGCGCGCGTGCCCTTCGCTGATGTCGGCGGTCTTCACCGACTCGAGCATGTAGTCGGGTAGGTTAAGGAGACGAATGGAGTTCGAGACGTACTCCCGACTGCGGCCCACCTTCTTGGCGACCTGGCTGTGCGAGAGCTCAAACACATCAGCTAGTTGCTTAAACGCCAGCGCCCGGTCAACTGCGTTAAGATCCTCGCGTTGCAGGTTTTCGATAATCGCGAGCTCGAGTTTCTCTTGCTCACTATCCTCCCCTTCGCGAATAATAACCGGCACCTGCTCGAGGCCCGCGAGCTTACTCGCGCGCAGACGTCGCTCGCCGGCAATCAGTTCGTACTCGGTTTTAAACGCGCCGTCTTCAGCTGTCACTTCTTTGCGACTCACCGTCAGCGGCTGCAACACGCCGTACATGCGAATCGACTCTGAGAGCTCTTTGAGTTTTTGCTCATCAAACTCCCGCCGCGGCTGGTACGGGTTGGCCACAATCTTGTGCGTTTCAATCCAAAAGATCGAGTCTCCTTTAAAGGCTGCCATAACAAAAATACGTTGTAAAGCGAACGTTTTTGGTACCCACCGTTAGGCCCTGCTGTTCGTTCCTTCATAGTACCACGAGCCACAATAACGCCCTGTTTATAACTACCTAGCTAGTTAAAATAGCCTTTTTTTGCTAAACTCACAGCCACAACAATTGCCTCGGTGGTGGAATTGGTATACACGTGCGACTCAAAATCGCATGGCGCAAGCCATGAGGGTTCGACTCCCTCCCGAGGCACCAAATGAGTGACAAGCAAAAAGTATTGGTGATTGTCGGGGCTACTGCTTCGGGTAAAACTGGCTTGGCGGTTGAGCTGGCCAAGCAGTTTGACGGGGAGGTCATTTCGGCTGACAGTCGGCAGGTGTATCGGAAGCTTAATATTGGTACCGCTAAGGTAACCAAAGAGGAGATGCAGGGTGTACCCCACCACTTCATTGACGTGGTCGATATCAGCGACGTGTACACCGCAGCTGATTTCGTGCGCGACGGCCGTGCGGCCATTGCCGACATTACCGCTCGCGGCAAGCTGCCAATTATTGCGGGTGGTACGTTTTTCTACGTCGACCTCCTGCTTGGTCGCTTGAGTATGCCCGAGGTGGCACCCAACCCAACATTGCGAGGGAAGCTCGAGAAGATGTCTACTGAGGACCTCCACGCTGAGCTGCGCGAGCGCGATAGCGCTCGCGCAGCCACCATCGACCCAAACAATAAACGGCGACTTATTAGAGCGCTGGAGATTGTAGCCGCAATTGGTCACGTACCAGCTATCCCTACCGAAGAACTGTACGACACCCTCTGGCTCGGCACTGAACGCAGCAAAGACGACTTGCGTGAGCGAATCACGAAGCGAGCTAACTCATGGCTCCATGGTGGCTTTAAAGATGAAGTGGCGTGGCTACTAGCTCAAGACTGCACGCCAGAGCGACTGGCTGAATTTGGCTTTGAGTACACCATTGGTGCCGCGTGGGTCCAAGGCGAGCTCACCAACGAGCAGTTTGTGGAGCAATTTCTCGCCAAAAACTGGCAGTACGCGAAGCGCCAACTCACCTGGCTACAGAAGAATGACGAGGTCAATTGGCTACAACCAGACACTGTGGGCGCTGCACAAAAATTAGTTACCAACTGGCTTGAGGATTGATTTTCTCTGGCCTATCGCCTACTATGTAGCGCACTTACGTGAGTAATGTAGCTGGGAGAACTTATTTCAGATTCTGAGTAACAGAACTGAAATTGCCTCCCGGGCAATTTCCGGGCCTATAGTTTAGTGGTAAGAAATTATAGATTTCTTGCTTGACCTGCACTCGGAAGATGAATGCGAGCAAGCTCTCATTCCTTCCTCGTTTGCTCAAGTAGAATTCTGGTCTCGCCACAACTGGGCCTGTGTAGTAGATTTATATTTATAGATGGGCCTATAGTTTAGTGGTAGAATTCTGGTCTCCAAAACCAGCGGCCGTGGTTCGAGTCCACGTGGGCCCGCAAAAAGCAGAAATACGCTTATCAAAGGTTTCAAACCCTTTTTTAACCTTATATTGCAACGTATCGTGAGAAAACGAGAGTTCTGAAAAGATAGCTCGGATAATTTTCTCTTTTTCTTGCGGATTGGCGTAATCGTAAATAGGCACAACGTTTTTTAGTAGTTCTGAAAGATGTACCACTTCCTTCATTAGCTCTCGCATTGCTTCCTCAGATACCTGCTCCTCAGTCTGCAAATCATCAATCTCACCCTCCAGCCTATTTGTCTCCTCTACGTACCCTTCAGGAGTGAATACACCTGTTTTTAGCAACTGTACCCGCTCAGAGCGTAAATATGCTAATTCATCACGCACTTTCTTTTTCTTGCGTTCGATAACCTCCATTTCACGGTCACGCTTGTTCTCCAAAAGAGCGATATCCGTCCCAGCTCGGCTTTCAAATTCTTCCAGCTCGTCATCGGTAAAGTGCAGACCGGAAACCAACTTCCGTACTTTTTCTACTACATAAGTGTAATGCAAATTCTTCATTTTATTAGTGCACCCATCTTTGCAGCGACTGTAGTAGTACTGGTTTCCCTTCTTCACGTACGGAGTATAGATTCGCCCACAGCAGGAACACCGCATAATCCCACGCAATGGATAGTCCAACTTCTCCGTGTAGTGTGTGCTGACGTTCTTCTTACCCAATAGAGCCTGAACCTTGTTAAACAATTTCTCATCAACAAGTGGCTCATGGCTTTCACTCTTCACCCACTCACCAGCTTTACCGTTGTTACCAATGATGTAGCCAATGTAAAACTTGTTCTTGAGAATCTGGGCCATGTATCCTTGCTGAATCGGACTGGTGACTTTCTCCAGTCGTACTTCCTCGTCTGCCAGCATCTCCTCTTTGGTACGACGTCGTCGCATTGGTGGTGCAGTTAAACCAATTTTACGAGCGTGTCGTGTTAAATCAGACAGACTCCAATCACCTGTAGCATATAGTTCAAACATCTCCTTCACCATCGGTGCTCGTTCAGGGTCGAATGGCTTCCAGTCCATATTACCTTCATTGAGATAGCCGATTGGAGCACGGTATGTGCACTTACCCTGACTGCGACTGTTTACCTTACTCAAACGGACCTTTTCACTAGTCACCCGGGAGTGATGTTGCGCAAACATACCGTCGATATCCATATGGAGCTCTCCGGCACTGCTGTCGTCGTAGTGAGCATGTACGAAGCGAATATCCACCCCTTTCTTCATTAGCTTACGAACGATAGCATCATCAGATTTGTTTCGGCTGATACGGTCCCAACAAAGACAAATGACACCTTTGATGTAACCCTGATTAACCAACTGCAATAACCGCTGAAACTTTGGTCGGTCAATCTGGTACGTTACCTTACCATCAGAAGAAATCACAAAGTTTTCATCTTCCTTAAAACCAGAATGTCGTTCAGAGATGGAGCCGTTATTACACAGCCCTGTGATAGTAATTCCAGCTACTGGAAGCGATTCTCGTGCAGCAAAGCGCATACTTTCTGCATTCTGAAACTCAATCGAATTCTTTTGACTATCCGCTTCATCGCTACTTTTGCGGTTATAAATCAGGTAACACTCCTTAAAATCACCACGCTCAATAGCTGCAAATGTTTCTCGTTCGACTGCGTCCTTCTTCGGTGATTTACTCATGTTTTGTTAGTTTACCATTTTGTAATACCCAGCCTTCTTTTCGCATTCGCTGGTAGATTGGTTTCAGGATTAATCCAAGCTCTTCCATAGCACTAATGGTGCCAGCGTTTAGTGGTTGTGACTCACGTACATTGAATAAATGGCGATACGCAATGCAAATTTTATGTGCCAGAGTAGTGTTAGACATACTAGAAAGGAATATTAGCCACATCCTCTACTAAGCTGTCTGACGCAAACCAATACACTGCGGCATTACCCACTTTCACTGTATCGTCAACGAGTTCCTTTTCTGGTTCGCCTAGGTCCTTATACTGATTCACCTGTAGCAAACCTTTGGCCACCAAACTCTTTAGTGCACTCACAAGACTCTTGTCATCTGGTCGAGTAGCGAAACCACGACCAACCAACGTCTTCTTGGTGAAGTAGTATTTTGTGCCGTACTCTTGACTGAGGGATACAATCCTAGTCTCTAGGTTCTCGGCAGCGTTGAGGTCTGGGTCGTACTCACCGATATACTCAAACCGAAAACGAAATTGCTTACCCTTTGTGATATCAGTGTGCATCTGAATCACGAAGTCCTTCACTTTTGGACTGTTGGCTTTTAGCTTCCGTTGCGATACTACAAAGGTGTTGTTCTTGGCAGTTCGGACACTGAGATAGCCATGAACTGCTGCTGGAATCACTCCAGACCCACGAGCACTATCAAGTGATTGATTACCACCTGATTCTCCTGGCTGCCCCTTGCGGTCGTGGTGAATGAAGATAACTGTAATACCAGCACGAGTGAACCGCCGAAACTGCTCCATTACTTCCTGTACCGCTTGGGCGTCATTTTCGTTAGCCAAACTCAGCACAGCTAGGTTATCGAGAATTACCAGACCCGCATTATTGGCCTTAGCACGCTCTAAAAGCCCGTCTGACCAATCCTTGTTCACTTTGAGTCCAGTGTTGCAGTAGAGCTTGATTTTACCCCGTACCGCACCCTTTGACACCATACTCTGCAAACGACCAGATAGCTCATTCTCAGTATCTTCCTCGTTCACAACCAGTACGTTAGCGGCGTCAGGTACATTGAATTTACCGAATAGAGGCTCACCAAACGCCACTGCCAAAGCAATATTAAGAGCCATAAACGTCTTCCCTTGGGCTGGCGGTGAAGCAATCATATTAAGTGACCCCTTGGTAACCAGTCGGTCCACTAACCAGTCCGTTTCACCATCGAGTTTCAAAAAGTCTTCGAGGTCGGTTTCAGCTTGGGCGAAGATTTCCCGTGGACCCAATTTACTGTTGTCTGTGTCATTAATGGTGAATTCTGGTGTTGGTGACCCAGAGGAGTCCTGCAACGCAAAATCAAGGGTACGTTCTTGGTAATCTACTCGTCCTTGCGTCTTATCTCGTTGGGCTAGCGGTGATTGCAACCAAAACTCCTGCACCGCTTCACGGTCACTAAACCAGTGTGCTGCGTGTTTCACTAAGGCAGCCTCGGCTTTTGAGACATCCCCACCGTAGGCTGACGTGTCACCGTTATAGAGGGCTTCGATTTCGGCCCCGTGCTTTGAGCTAAACATCTTCTCCTTGGCAATCTCTTGGTCTAGGTTTGTAGTATTACCAAGGACCACACTGTCGACTGCTGATTCAACGGGATTCCAGGGGTAGCCAATAGCCTCTAGTAAGCGTTCCACTTCTTTGGGAGTTACTGTCCGTACGAGGTTTTGATTGAATAGGTGGCCGGTAAATGTGAAGTACCGGTCGTTGGTATACACTTCGTAACTACCGTGTCGATTTTTCTTAGCCTTGTAAGGTCCTGCTAGTTTGAAGAATAGGTGGAGTCCAGTGCCGCTCGGCGAAATCTCTGTATATGTATCTGCGATGGCTACAAATGCTGCCACAACTGGGTCTGTGATATCTCCATCCTCAACGCAATTATCTAGGTCTACGCCCAGGAAGCTGCCGTCAAACATAATGCCTACACCATCTAAATCATGCTCATCACAGAGGCGTTTTGCATCATCGTAGTGTAGCCAGGTGGAATTGTCTGAAACTTTAGCTGCTTCACCATAAATACCAATCGGAATTTTGCCTGGCTTACCTCCGTCTTCACGTTCCTGATATTGCCAAATTACCCATTGGGCTCGGTCACCAGTGAGTGTTTCTACTGCGTTTGTAATAATTTCTTGGTCAGTCAGAGGACTGCCGTTTGGGACTGTGTTACTATTCATACAAGTCAATTCAATATTTAAGAGCCGAATGCCCGTTGCTGCGGGTATTCTTTTTGTCCCAAATAATAATTAACTTTTGATTGTCCCGTTCCTCAACTATGCCAACTCGTCTTCAAGGCGTGCTTGGCAACAAGGGCATTTTTTTGGGTTTGGTACTCGAGGCAGCCATTTGTAGCCGCAGACCGAGCACTCCCGTGTCACTAATATAGTCGTTGTGTTCATAGTACGCAAGCTATTACCACTTCATGTGGTACGTACTAATTTAGCAGAGTACCAAAATGCTCAACTAAAAAATCTCACGCTCGGCTGATGGTTCTGGTGAATTACCCTGGCTACAGAATATTTATGAACACGGTGGTGGGGGTTGGCTCCTTGGTAATCTCCCCCTATAAGGAGGGGGAGAATTACCAGGCAGATACCAGCTACCCTTCTGTGTGTACTAGGTAAAGTAAAGAAAAATCTACCTACCAAGCAAAAAGCTATATTTAGCAACGTATTTGATGCATTTTTATACCCCCTTGGTAAAAGACCCGTCAACAACTTTTTCGTCTCTTGGGTAAGACCAAAAAATACACAAAACTGCGTTAGTACCCCGTATTACATAGTTCCTTACTCTGTAACTTCCCTAACCGAACCACTGCCCGGGTACCCACCTATGTAGCCTGGGTCTTATTACTAGGGGGTTAGGCTAGGAATTAAACATAAGCCACTCCTACCTGCACTGCAGATGCATCCAGTGCGGCACACATAAACACTATGAAAAAGGTACAAGAAGTATTATCAGACCGCCCAGTGTCACCATATCTGGGTTCTGAGAAGACCGCTGAAGCCGTGAGGCAAGCAATAGCCGAACACCCAGAGCTAGGGCCAGAGTACGCTGCCACCTACGACCCGTACCATAGCTGTATGAGTTTTGCAGCTTGGCGACGTAACGGGTACAGCGTAAAGAAAGGAGCCAAGGCTATCCAAAGCTACACTCTAATCGAATCAGAAGACCCAGAGACCGGAGAGAAGCAAACAAGGCGAAGAAGTATCAACCTCTTCCACATCAGTCAGACGGAACCTATTGCTAACCACAAACCAGCATGACTCGCCAAATGACCGTGGTGTCCGAGCGTAGAGCCAAGGATGAGCCATGTATACGAATCAGTGATAGTCGACTGGCTACCGCTGGTTTTTCGTTAGGCGACATTATTTCCGTCACCATTAAACCCAAAACCGTAATTATCAAGAGACTAAACAAACTAAATAATCATGAATAATGCAACAACTACTAAACCAAGGAGTTATGCAACAGTGCAACCACAACAGCCAGCGAAGCATCCAATCCGTGAGGAGATAGAGAAACACTTAGGAGTCTACGATATTACCGCCACCTTTGAAGAGGATATGCAGACCAGTACCGTGTTTAATCACCCTGGACTCATTGCCTACCTTTGTACCTTAAAGATTGGTGGTCGGGTAATTGGGCAAGGTCGGGGCATGTCGGTCCTGTCACAGTCCAATCGGTATATTAGTAACTCGGTTAAATTTGCTTTTTCGAGTGCACTAACAGATGCGTGTGTTCGGGCTGGTAAATTCCCCAACGCCTTTGCTGCCGAGGAAGCTGGTCCCGTACCGAGCTTTGGGCTACAAAGTGACAGTTACTCCGCTGCTACCTACCAAGCTTCAGATGCTCAGAAACGCTACCTAACCCAGTTAATCGACACCAAGGTTACCGATGAAGATGAGAAGAACCAGATGCTCGGCAACTTGGATACGATGTCTAAGGAGGATGCGAGTGAGTTAATACAACAACTTAAAAGCTAAATTATTAAAGCCATACACCCCGCGGGTGTGTGGCTTTTGTTGTGTTAGCATTGTTACAAATATTATGCTTGAAATTAAGGAAATAATAGGGGTCATAACTGTCATTCTTGGAGTTGTTGGTTACATTCCATACTTGCGTGACGTGCTAAAAGGAAAAACAAAGCCACATGTATATACTTGATTTGTATGGGGTCTCATTACGATAATCATCTTTGCCCTTCAGCTTAGTGATGATGCAGGTCCAGGTGCATGGGTAACCCTAGTAGCAGGTTCTATATCACTATGTATTTTTGTACTGGGGATGCGCCAAGGCGATAAAGATATTACCCGGTCTGACACCCTTTTCTTTTTAGCAGCGTTGGTCGCTCTAGGATTGTGGCTGTTGGCAAAACAACCAGTTACCGCAATGATTCTACTTGTAACAGTTGGCATGCTTGGTTTTATACCGACCATTCGTAAATCTTGGAATAGACCTCACACTGAGACTATATCTACTTACGCTATTAACTCATTTAGGCACTTACTCAGTGTTGCCGCTTTATCTCACTATTCAATCCTAACCAGCTTGTTTCCGGCTGCTTGGGGCATTGCCAATGGTTTGTTTGTGGCACTTTTGCTTATACGAAGAAAACATTGATAAATAGTAACTTTATAGTATTTGTGTTAGTTTTCGTACTTGGAAATGAAAACCGAACGTGGACAATTTAGGAGTATCGAAATGGACGATATTGACCGTTGGGCTGACGACCCGATGTGGGATGATGAAGTGAGCAAAGAGACATACCGTCTTCCGCTCAATGTGACACCTGACGAGGCTGTGCGTCACGCAGAAGCATTGAAGGACGGCATACCAGCTGATGAGCTGTATCACACGGCGCATTACCTGTGTGCCAAAAGTCCACTGACACACCGAGCTGCTTTCAAGAATGCCATTGATTTCTTGGTCCTTGATGGAACTCCAGTCCTGGCCGCTTCAGGCGGAATGGTGGTTGAGGTGCAAGAGCACTCTGACGAGTGGGGTGATGATATCAGTTTCCGAGATAAGCTGAACTACATCACCATCCAACATACCCCGACTGAATTCACTCAATACTGCCATTTGGCGAAGAATTCGGTCCGTGATGCTGGAGTACATCAGGGAGCTGCAGTGCGAGCAGGGCAGGTCATCGGTGTTGTCGGGAAAACCGGACTGACTGACCGTGACCACCTTCACTTCATCGTGTTTCGACTTGACCGCAACCCTAGCCCTTTTGGCTTCAAGAGCCTTGTTCCTCTGTGGGTCTAACCCGATACAACAATACGCGTCCGCCCCAGTTTCCGGTAACTGGGGCGTTTGTATAGAAAAAAGCTGGCCCTATGGAGGACCAGCCAATAACGTGAGGGTGCCTGAGAGTATTAGGCCTTCAGTGCAGCTTTTAATGCAGCACTTATCCTTTCTCCTTCGGCTGTTGATGGCTCTGCTACCCGCCAGCCTTTGGGGATACCTCCCCACGGCTGCCGCTCTGTGTAGTACTTGCCGGGAGGGCTACGCCGCCAGTACAGGCCACGAGCGAGGATGTATTCGGTCTTGCCACCTGTGAACCTTTCTGCGACAGCGATTTTTCTGAAGCTGAACCACGGCAGCCAATTCGAACTCAGTACGATGAAGACGTAGAGTCCGGTAATCCAGCAAGCACTGACTGATGCGTATGCTGCCACAAAGACCTGGAACGGAAGGATGACCGAAATTGAAGGCCAACCCAAGTAGTAGAACAGCGTCCCATAGATTGAGACTGTCCCGATACTGGACAACGCCAGTATGGACCATTCTGCCGGTCCGAGGAAACCGCGACCAGTTTTCTCTTTGAGATACCGCTGCATCGGGTATGCCGGAAACAGAGCGCAGGCCAGCAAATAGACGGCGTAGACCGCCTTGTGTCCGAGGTCGCTGGGATTGAAGAACTTAATCATGATAGGAGCTCCTTTTTGCTATAAATACTGTATAATAAAACTTTGTTCTGTCAATGTTCTGGGAGACAACAATCGTTCAGCGTGAGGGAGATTTTTATTGAAAAACAAAAGGATTTGTGGCATTGTTCGACTCGAACACAAGTACACAATTGCACCTTTACAAGGGAGAGAAACTTGAACGATACAAACGTTGACCCAGACCTGGCGGAACGTCTCGGCGTTGCATATGCCGATGACTTTGCCAAGAGTCCAACTTGGACACAGTGGAAGGGTGAAGAACCAGATGCCGACCTACAAGCCTTCTTCGACGCCCTTCCGGGAGACCGAATGCTCGATGTCGGATGTGGTTGGGCTCGCTATGTCTACCGCTTTCTCGACCAGGGCTTGCAATACATCGGTATCGACCACTCGCCCGAGATGGTGAGGTTGGCTCAAGACGCCTATCCAGACCAGCAGTTCGAGCTCATGTCCTATCGGAAGCTCGAGTTTCCAGAGGCATCGTTTGATGGATTGTGGTGCTGCTGCACGTTCAGTGGTGAACCCAAGCACAATATGCCGACAGTCCTTGCTGGACTGAAGCGTATACTGGTTACCGGTGGAGTCATGATGGTGGTTATGCCAGCTGTTTATGAAAGCCATGAGGAGCTTGAAAAACACCCTGATGGCACACCCCATCTGCATCACGCTCACTACGACCTTGATGAACTCGCTGCGATGCTGGAGCAATCTGGCTTCACAGTCCTTGCAACCACACATCATTGGGCTGACGGCGCAATGTCTGTCCTGGTCCAGAAATGAAGGAGAAGAATATGGCTGGAGCTGAACTACTCCGGGTTGAACTCAACAAACTCGGCTTGGGTGACCTCATCGGTGCCGTGCTGGGTCAAACGCTGATTTTCAGTGACTCGGCAGACCACATCATCTGCGGAACCATCACCTCCATCGGCTACGGGCCGGAGGAGGGTGTCAGCTTTCGGGTGAGTTGCCCGAAATTCCACGGACACGACATCAAGCGGATTGTTCCGTCAGTAAACGGAACGGCTTCGCTTCATGCTGAACCCAAACTGGTCATCCTCGGCGAGTTTGAAATCATCAGAAAGTAAACGACATGCAACCCAAACAAGTTAAAGTGACTCTCAACTGGTACATCCCGTCCATCGTATTGCCGTATATCGGCAAGGAGGTCGGGTCTCTGTCCAAGTACATGGAGCTGGCTGACTTCACGGCCATGATGAGTACCCGCTCGGTGACCCTCGCTCATGCCGGGCGAACGCTTCGGATGCCCATCATCAACTCCACCACGGTGTTCGATGCTGGGGTGCCGGAGTATGTCGTGAAAGTCAGGATACCTATCTTTCGGATGGTGGTACTGGGTGGTCGTATCTCTCGGCTTATCACGGAAACAAACGGATTCATGCCGGTCGAGAAACCCTCATCGGCTCAACTGGTTCTGACGTAGGGGGTCGAAATGCCCTTCGTCACATTCGGCAGTCTCGCAGAGGGTGACTACTTTGTCGCCAGGCGGGGTCGCTTCTACGTTAAGGAGACATTGACCCTGTTCAACCAACCGCCCGACCTACCCGAAAAGGCATCCAATGCGTTCGGGTTTGTCGACGGGATTGGTATGAGGGCTCGTTTCGATGAGCTAACCCTGGTTGAGCGTTACGACCCGGCTGTCCATGGTCAACCGGCGGCTATCGTACTCCTTGAAGAACGACGGCAGAACTAGTCGGTCCTACAACCGAATTACTGGCTCGCCCCAACACACCGGGGCGGGCTTTTCTTTTTGCTATACTCACCCCATGAAATTTTGGTTGGGTAGTCTTGGTGTGTTTAAGCAAAGATAATCCTGACCTACTTCCACAGACCCAGCTCTAGCCAATTCTCTGGGTAGCCCATCTGCTTAAAAGCAATACCGGGTGCTGCTGGAAACGACTCATTGAGACTAATGATGCTATCGGCCCAAGTAGAAGATGGGTTGAGGATACGTTGCATGTGTCGGGCTATGGCTACCGCACTGTATATCTTCTCCCGAGCAAACCCTTCGTCTAGATGCTTCAAGTCATCCACCTCTATACCAGCCGTTTTTGGCATGGATACCAATGTGCGGTTCCAGAGCCTTCCGTGATGCGCACAGATATTTCGTACGTCAGCCAATGTACGAACCCAAGATGGTAGTATTTCCGGCTTTACCCCATACCTCTCTGCAATAGCTCGCTTATCTCGATATTTCATACCAGAGAGAAACACAGACAACATTCCAAAATCCCATAACTCTACCGCTGCCCAGATTGGTAGCGGGTCTTCATACTTCTTCTTGAAGTGGTCTACAAAGTCACTTTTTGACCGAGCAACCATATCATCAAAACGATTCACGAATGTGGCAAAACGTGATTCAGTAAAACCAGGAGTAACATCAGTTACAAACCGTTGGTCCAAAACGTCACCATCCCTGTATGCCCAAGGACTGTACTGACCCATCTGCAGAGTAATATCAGTACGCAGTGCAATCTCAATTCGTTCCAGCACATCCAGCATCAGGAGCCGGAGGTGTTTATCGTATGTGTAGATATCTATGACTTGCTTAAAAGTGGAGCCGTCACGGTAGGAATCTCCGACCACCCGTGTCTTTTTACCCTCATCGTCTTCAACTACCGATGATTCTCGTAGTGGGTACCAGTAGCCGCTGAGGCGATAGTACCCGATGTTCTTGAGGCAATCCGCAGCGTACGCACGGTCACCAATATCCATTCCTCGTGAAGCAATCAAATCTAATTGCTGGTCAATTGTTAGAAACGGTTTGGTGTAGGATTCCATTTGCACCGCATTGTAGCAAAAATACAGTATATAAACAGAAAGCCGGCCCATGCACGAATGCAGCGGGGCCGACCTTGTTACCTCCTAATATAGTCAAATCTAACCCAAAGTCAACAGTAATCCGTGGAAATCAGGACCGACCTATCCTTCAAAGTCGTTAAGTATCTGTAAAAATTCTTGTTGCGTTTCTACGGGTATTTGTGGATGGTCCAGTCGCTGTATGTCACCCTGGTTGGCAATAATTTCCTTCACCTCCCCAAAGTAGAAGCCATCCTCAGTAGCTAAGAATAAGTATGACGGATTCCAGCTCTCACTCATCCTCTCTGCTATACGAAGCACATCACTAGCAGTAAATTCTCGCCGATACTTCACTTCAATTAGATGCACTTCTTTGGTTTTGTTATTAATCACCGCAAAGTCAGGGGCGGTCCGTAGCGCTTCCACCATGTCGTCATTCTGGTGACTGCCACGACTCACTAACTCCGGGATGATTTTCTCATAGCCAAACTCTAAGACAGTAAATTCACCAGTAGAGCGAAGCATCTGGGCAAATACCGTTTCTGCTATCTTGCCTTTGACTAAGTTGCGAGCGAATGTGACCTCTTGTTTATCCATACTCCTATTGTACGCTAAGCCACTTACTCAAACGCTCCCTTACCTCCTTCAAATCCTCCTCTGTGCGGTACGTGTGTGGTGCCCCCTCGATAATTTCATATACCTTATTGTCGTGTGGGATAACGTCAAATAGCTGCTGCACATGGTCTGGTGGACAAGAACCATCATCGGTCCCGGTCAGCAGAAATACGGGCATGGTGAGCTTGTCTGCATTTGGTAGTAGGTCATGATTTAGCCACTCTTGGTGGATAGAGTAGGGTGCTCGCTTGATGAGTCCTGGTGTGGTAGAGCTTTCACTTACCAGTACACCCTCTTCTTTCCATTTGGCTATGATTCCCGGTTCCCGCCGTTCTTTCGATTCTGTCGTTAACTTCCCAGATACCACCGGTGCGATTGATGCAATGAGTGCCACATCTTCTGGGTGGTCCTCTGCATATCTAGCGGTAGCATAGCCACCCATTGAGTGACCAGAGACTGCTAATGGACCAACGGACCAATCTTGTTGCTGTACCCACTGACACACATCTTCCATATCTTCGTAGTGGAGTCCGAGCCTTGAGTCTGCAAACTCCCCATCACTTTCATTAAAGGAGTTGGTGGCGTCGAAATTAAATACTTGCCAGCCGTTATCGGTGAAGGCTTCCTGGATAGCAACAACATGGTCTTGTTCTTTCTTTCCTGACCACCCGTGCTGCAAAACGCAGGTGCCTTTAATATCTCCTACTGGCTTAGCGAGAATGCCGACAATATTCTGCCCTTTGCGGTTTTGCAGTGTGAATTTCTCCATAATTACTTCTTGGTATTTATTACCGTCACCGCTCCATCTTCAACTAGAGCGTAGTGGTAGTCACTCATCAGCAGGAACGGTGGCTCATTTTCATCATAAGCAGTCTGAATACGACCATTGAGGTATGCGTCCTTAAACCCGTCTTGACCCCAGTGTGGTACAAAAATAAGGTCACAGAACTCAAAGCCAGTGTAATCATCTAGTTCAATACCCTCTGCATCTTCAAGGTAGGCAGGGATTTTAGTACAGGCCACAATAGAACCAGCACTAGTGCCAATGTACGGCTTTCCGGCCAGCACCTTTGATTTAATCAATTCAAAGCTGCCAGCCTGCTGAAGTTGTTGCAGGAGGTAAATAGTATTACCACCACACATGTAGATGATGTCGTACTCCTCTAGCTTGGCTTCAATTTCTTCTTTGGTCTTGCCAGTGATACTCCAGCGGTCTACTTGGTAGCCTTGGTTTTGCAAACCTTTTAGGTCAGCCTGTAGCCACCAGTCATCGCCCTTTTCTTTACCAACCTCTGGTTCAGCTGCAGTATCAATAAACAATACGGTTTTGTATCCCTTGTCTGATAGGTAATTCTGGTAGATGTGGTCGGCAACGGTAGCGACTGATGAAGTGATGATAATCATCAGTGAATTGTATCAAAAATGACTCAGGCGAGCAGCTCTTGAAGCGTTTGAATACTCGACTTGATATACTCCCTCTCCTTATACAGTTCTGAAAGCCACGTTTTTTGCCCGCTCGAGTAAAGAAATGAGCCGATGCTTTAGCATCGGCTCATTTCTTTAGAAAGCAAACTACTTTGCTTTCGTGCTTGAGCGGGAGACGGAAACATGTTGCTTCAGCAACAGTTGAGTCGGGGTCGCGAGCACTTACTAGAATTGAAGTGTAGCGAACAATGATAGTTAGTGATTTGTAACAGCAATAGAAAATATCCAACGTTTATTAGGTATTTTCTTTTATCGCATATCTCCATGCACATGCGACCCCTCATCGAGCACGAAGGTAAATCCGACTTCTCGGGCTAAATTAGCGACCTGTTGTGTTGATGCGCCATTAACTGGATCAAAATCAATTGCGATACCCTGATAGTGTCTACTGTTGGCACTGTGCCCGACACCGTCTGTGTACGCTGCGGTAACTTGAAAGACCGGTTGTCCATATCTTTGTACAGCGAGCTCTTGCATACGCAGTGCAGCTGCAGCTACCTCAGGGTGCGCTAAATCAGTGCGTCCCGGACCGCTAATGCCCTCGAATCCATTTGCTACCACTAACCCCATTTCGTTTAGACTGACCATGCCTTCGATGTCGGGTGTGACACTAGTTCCATTTGGATTGTTTATCGGGCCGGCAGTTTGTTCATTTAACATTTCCTCCAGGGTAACGGTTACCTCGTACTCGTCGTACGTCCGCGACTGAGGCTCTCGCATAAACCCGCAATTCTCGACATCAAAACTGCCCCAGAAGTTCATACCCTGCTCACTGCCGGTTAAGCCACGCAAAATGGTGTCGACAATGAGCCACGACGCGAGCATGAGAACAAACCCGATAATGACGTACACAATGCGTTCTTTGGCCCACTGCATTACCGTAGTGTCACCACCTGACGTCACCAACCGAAAGCCAGCCCAAGCCAAAATAAGCACGGCGGCTACCGTTAGAAAACCAAACAGCCAATTAATGATTTTATTGACCATGGCACCAAAACTGCAGAAATTGCAGTCCGAGAAACCAGTACAGGTAACCAGCCCGCCTGCGCCCCGGTCGTAGTCGCTCACCTGTGCTGCTTGGTTGCTGAGTGCCTCGCCATATACGCTCATAATGCTCCCCTGCTGCGCCAAGGCCAGGTTTGGCACCAGTAAAGCGATGCAAATAAAAAAATTGATTATTGCTGTAATATTACTCATACACTACGGCAACTGGACTGCACCTGGACAAAAACTCAGGCCAAGATTCTCATTCGAGTAAAAACTGTTAATCTCAGCTGGCACGCCAACATACACAAATAGCGAACAGAGCTCGTCTTCGCTTATACCTAAACGACCGAGCAGATGCTGCTCGGCTTGCTGACGAGTTTCTCCAAGCGGCTCTCGCAATAGTGCGACGGCCACACTCATATCCCGCTCATCAAAGGTCATAGTGAAAGGTGCCGTACCGTCTTTGTTCAAACCATTCATGGCGTACATAAACGTGCCAGCTGGAACCGTTTCTGGTTGGGAGCGAACATCGTTGATCTCTATCGTGCCTGCGTCTGTAGAAACTGAGATGGTGCCATTTCTTTCACCAGGAGCAGTGCGGGAAGTATCAGGCAAATCTGTCACACCAGGTGCTGTACTGGGTGGTTTGGTGTACACCGTGTACCCAATTGCAATACCTAGCGCGAGCAGAAGTGTTACTAGTAAGACGATCTTGTTCATACTTCAACTATATCATTTAGCCGCAATTATTAGCGCTATACGCGGACCAAATTCCCCAGCCATCACGCTGCTGTAAACGTGCAGCATTCTCGGCTGCGCATCTACTGTCTACCAGAGCTTCTTCACACTGCGCATAGAGTGAGCGGTTAATAATTCGACCACCATAGTTTCGACCTTCATACGCTGCCGGGCAATCGATAAAATCACTGGCTGCGCCATATTGCGCGCAATTTTGTACCTCATGTACAGAAACGTTGAGTTGCATGAAGCTTAATGAAAACGAATCGTTATTCTGGTCTCGGTCGGTGGTGCTGTAGAATTGGGCTCCACAGGCACTCTCACCGCGAGCGACACAGGCAGCAGTGGCGGCTTCAGGGCCAAAATATTCTTGCAAAAAATCTTCTGAGCATACGCCTTGATTAGCAAAGAATGCTTCCCTCTCTAGACGATCCTCACCACCGGAGCCAGTTAGAAGAGAGCTGCCGCCACGGGCTGTGTACTCATCGTACTCGCGCGCCACTGGTTGCGTTGGGTAAAGACACTCAATGCGTTGCCAGCCGAGTACTCGGCTGCCGCCCGGCAGGAGTACCCCGAGGATGGTATTGATGATCAAAAACGCCGCCAGCAAAATGACATACCCAATAATCACGTTGGTGAGAATATTCGTCGCCTCTTTTCTAGTGTTTACGTTACCGCCAGAGGTAACCAACCGAAACCCACCGTACACAATGAGGAGCGTGGCGGCAATTGACGCAAAGGTGATGAGAAAGCTGATCACGTTGTTAATGAGCTCAACAAACTCACACGTCCCGCAAGTTTGCGGATTCTGACACATAACCGGCACCAAGCCTTGCGCAGCAGCACTGTCGGGCACTGCCACCAGAAAAAAAGCAAACGTAATCGCTACCAATCGCATTATGTAAATCGTAGCATGAGGATTCAGGTTAATTTTTAATGCATTAATACGAATCTTAAGTGATATATATCAGTTTGAAATGATATAATTAGCCATGGCTAAAATTCAGGGCAGCCAAGTCGAGGGGGTACGAAAGCTCTATACTGATGAGCTGTACAGCGCACAAGAAATTGCGAACGCATTGAGCGTCTCACTAGATGCTGTGTATTACTGCTTGCGCAAATATGATATTCCCCGTCGCACCGCATCTGAAAACAGTCGTATCAATTTTGAACGCAAACCTCTCTCTTTCAATTTAAAACAAAAACTGACAAAAAAAGACGAAAGGCTAAAACTAACTGGTTGCCTATTGTACTGGTGTGAAGGATACAAAACTGAAAAAAGTAAGGTGGTTGACTTTGCAAATAGCGACACACATATGGTTCTTTTGTTTTTACGCTTTCTCCGTATTGTCTGTGGCGTATCAGAGAAGCGTTTGCGGGTGTTGCTCTATTGTCATGAGGAAAACCGAATACGTGAACATATAAACTATTGGAGTAATAAACTTAACATTCCCGTAGAGCAGTTCACCAAACCTTATGTTATGAAGAGTTCTAAACTTGTAAAAAGTCACAAAATGCCGTATGGTCTAGTGCACATTCGGTACGGTGACAAGAAATTGTTAAGCCAAATTCTTCAATGGATTGACGAATACAAATTGCATATTTAAGCGTCGGTGGTAGAGTGGTCGATTACACGAGACTGTAAATCTCGCGCCTTATGGCTTCGCTGGTTCGAATCCAGCCCGGCGCACAGATTTAGGACACCCTTCGGGGTGTTTTAAATTTGGGCGCAGGGAGTAAGCAAACAATTTTGCTTGCGTCTGGATTCGAAAAGCGGAGCGATGTCGTCAGACGAGCGAGCTGGGGTCGAGAACACTTACGATTTGAGGAAGTATGACGAACAATCGTTAGTGATTCGTGACCGAATCCTCCATCCGGCGCACTACTTGACAATAGACTATAATTGATGTATTATATTTACAATTCTCAACAAGGAGTGTTCTAACGCAGCAGGAAGCAAAGATTCTGGAAGCCAGCCAGCCGACTGTCTCAGAAGCTCAACTCAATCAGCTCGGACAAGATGGTTGGGTTCTCCAGACGATTCACGAATGGGAAGGTAGGTGGTTTTACACCTTCTACCGCCTAATCGCGAACTGACAATACCACCGCCTGATCCAAGAAAGCCGTCCCGGCTCCCTCATAGGGTCAGGCGGTTTTCTCATTTATATACTTACACACCATTGTCTAACCGCCTCGAGTTCATAGCTTATTGACTTCCAGTCAAAATTACAGCAGAGTAGGCGAGACTTCGTTATTTCAGAAAGAGGAACAAGAAATGTCAGACCAAACTAACATCGAGACGATCATCCGGGAGATTGTCAGCACCACCCGCACAGTGTTACGCGAAGAATTCGGCGAGGGGGGGATACTGACGCACGAGAACGGAGCGTAGCCCGAATTGCCGGCCCGATTGCGGCCATGCTCGTCGAACGTCACTGTGCGGGCGGACATATACCTAATTTTCGTGAAAAATCTTAGGCATTAACACCCTCCTTCGGGAGGGTGATTTTCATATCTTTTATTGACTATCTCCTCAACCCTTGCTAGCGTACGACTAGCTGAGGGTACAACAATTTGGGTGACTGACATGTCAATTGCCATTCGTTCTTTGATCGTCGGAATACTTCTCTCCGGCCTTGCTGTCAAAGCAGAAGCGTTCACACGTGAGCAGGCGCAACAGTGTGCCGAGGCCCTCCTCGGCATATATGTTGATAGAAGGAATCCGTTGCCCTTTCTCGACATAAACGGGCTCACCGAGACGGCTTTGGGGGCAAATAACCGCGACCTACTGCCAAGACAGCGGGACCTGGCCCGACGAGTCGCAACAGAGCTAATCCCTGGAGAGTTTGCCGAAGCAACCCGCTTCACCTTCTCTTCACCCACAATCAGAAATGTCGATGAGAGAAATTCCGGCGGCTGGACAGCTCATGGCGTCGTGGACGTCATAGACACAGAAGAAAACCGTCGGTTCCTCAACGCTAGCGTGCTGGCAATCGTGACCAGCGCGTCACCTTGCCGAGTTCGCCAAGTCAGGATCGGAGAAATCAGAACCTTGACCGCAATAGTTCGCAGCATGCTGAGGAGCGACAGACGAACAAGGAGCTTCTTTCGTGACTAACTGATGTGTGCCGTCTCCGCTCTACGCGGTGACGGCCTTTTTTGTTGTGCGTTTTTTGGCTGCTTTGGTCGCTCGCTTTTTAGTACCCTTCTTTTTGATATCGAAGGAGAGCTCGTGGCTGTCTTTCTTGAGGTCGACCTTAACGGTACCGCCCTGGAGCATGCCTTCACCAACCATCATGTTCGCCACTGGGGTGAGAATTTGACTCTGAATGACGCGCTTGAGTGGTCGGGCACCCATCTTAGGATCGTACCCTTCGCGCGCGAGGTACTCAGCCACCGCTTTGCTCACACTAAGCGCAATGTCTTTTTTAGCTAAGCGCTCGGTTACCTCAGCCAGCTGGATTTGTACGATGTCGGCAATCACCTCTGGGGTGAGGATGTCGAAGATAATGGTTTCGTCTAGTCGGTTCAAGAACTCCGGGCGGAAGAAACCGCGCAAGCTGTCTTGGACCTTGTCCTTTGCTTGACTATACTGCACCTGCTCCCCCTTATCGAGGCTAAAGCCAAAGCTCGACATTCGGTCGATGTGCTCAGCACCGATGTTTGAGGTCATGATGATAATCGTGTTGCGGAAGTTGACCTTGCGCCCCTTGGCGTCGGTGAGGTAGCCGTTGTCGAGTACCTGCAGGAGAATATTGAAGATCTCGGGGTGCGCCTTCTCAACCTCGTCAAAGAGGATCACTGCGTACGGGCGGTGGCGGATCTTTTCGGTAAAGTTACCGGCGTCGTCGTGGCCGACGTAGCCTGGTGGCGAGCCAATTAGCTTTGCGACTGAGTGCTGCTCCATGTACTCTGACATGTCTACCCGAATGAGTGCGTCGGCATCATCAAACATAAACTCAGCCAGCGCTTTGCTGAGCTCAGTTTTACCGACACCAGTTGGTCCTAAGAAGAGGAACGAGCCGATTGGTCGATTCGGGTCGGCAATGCCGGCGCGCGAGCGCTTAACGGCGTTGGCCACCTTTGCTACCGCGTCGTCTTGGCCAACCACCTGCTCTTTAAGCGCTTCTTCCATACGGGCGAGCTTCTCAGCCTCTTCTTCGAGCATGCGCGCTGCGGGGATACCCGTCCAACGTGATACCACACCCGCGATCTCCGCTTCGGTAATTTCTTCTTTTAAGAGTCGGCGAGTTCGTTGCAGCGACTGCAGACGCTTGATCTTAAGCGCTAAGTCGCGCTCTTTAGTCGGAATCTTATCGTAACGAATCTCAGCTGCCTGCTGCAGGTCGGCCATGGCTTCGGCTGACTCGGCGTCTTGACGCAACCCTTCGAGCTCTTTTTTGAGTGCCCCAATAGCGTCGAGTGTCTCGCGCTCGTTGTTCCACTTGGTCTCGAGGGCTTTGGTGGTCTCCTTAAGCTCAGCAATCTCCTTCTCGATAGCTTTAAGGCGCTCTTTAATCTTCTTCTTGTCGCTCTCGTCAGACTCGAGGTCTTTATTGAGTGCCTCGCGCTCGATCTCCAGACGACGTACTTGGCGATCGGCCAACGTGAGCTCCTCGGGCTTATTTTCTAAAGAAATACGGAGCGCTGAGGCGGCTTCATCGATTAGGTCGACCGCCTTATCTGGTAGGTGTCGGTCGGTGATGTAGCGGCTGGAGAGCTCAACAGCGCTCACAATCGCGTCGTCGGTAATGCGTACGCCATGGAAAAGCTCGTACTTCTCGGCAATGCCGCGCAAAATTGCTACCGCATCTTCAGTTGATGGCTCATTAACGTACACCGGCTGGAAGCGGCGCGTCAACGCTGGGTCTTTCTCGATGTGCTGCTGATACTCCTTAAGCGTCGTGGCACCAATAACGCGGATCTCACCCCGTGCCAAAGCGGGTTTGAGCATATTACTGGCGTCGAGTGAGCCGTCAGCTTGTCCGGCGCCCACAATAGTATGAAGCTCGTCGATGAAAAGAATGATGTTGCCTTCGGCTGACTCAACTTCCTTCATGACTGCCTTAAGGCGCTCTTCAAACTCACCGCGGAACTTGGTACCAGCCACCAAAAGCCCAAGATCGAGTGAGAGAATTTCTTTATCTTTTACGCTCTCGGGCACCTGCCCCTGCACAATCGCTTGGGCGAGCCCTTCGGCAATAGCGGTCTTCCCTACGCCGGCTTCACCAATGAGGACTGGGTTGTTTTTCGTCCGGCGCGAGAGGATCTGAATCACGCGTTGCACCTCGACGTCTCGGCCAATGACTGGGTCGAGCTTATTTTCTTGCGCGAGCTTGGTTAAGTTGCGAGTGAACTTACCGAGCGCGCGGTACTTCTTAGGTTGCTGGACGTCGGTAACGTCGTTTTCGCGAATTTCCTGGAGCGTTGCTGCGACCTGGTTTTTGTTGATGCCGCTGCGCTGCAGCACCTCGATGGCTGGGCCAGGGTGCTCAAGCGCTGCTAAAAATAGGTGCTCCACACCTACGTAGCTGTCACCCAGCTGCTCGGCAGCGCGACCAGCGTGCTCCAGCGCTTTAGCCAGCTCGGGTGTGAGGTAGAGTTGGTAACTCTGCGAGACGGACGAACCCAGCTCAGGGCCTTCGAGCGCCTCAATTAGGAGGTCGGTAAACTGAATAATATCGATATCGAGTTGGTCGAGCACGGCAATGACCATGCTCTCGTCTTGCATGGCGAGTGCGGCCAAGAGATGGACAGGCGAGACATGGTTTTGGCCACGCTCAATAGCCAGCTCGTGAGCCTTGCGAATGGCTTCTTTGGCACGCGAGGTAAAATTGTGAAAATTTGGCATTGTAGAGTCTAGTTTATCAGCAACCGAGCAGTGAGGCAGTAGAGCGGGCAAAACAGTCAGTCGGCTACAATCAGTAGTACGAGCTCGGTCCCTCTATATTGCAATAAAACGAGGCAAGCGTCAAAAATCTTCCATCTTCTCGATATGTTTCTTGAGAACCTCAGTGAGAGATTGAATGTGCGCAGGCGTCGAGTCTGGACCAAGGGTAATGCGGAGGGTGGCGCTGGCGCGAGCCGGATCACCAGTGGTCTCTTGAACTACGGTGCTGGCTCCTCCGCCTGCGCCGCTACAGGCACTTTTGGTACTAACTGCAAAACCAGCTGTGTCGAGCACGACAGTAGCATACTCTGTGTCGAGGCCGGGGATAGAAATATTAATATTGTTAGCGAGTCGCTCGCCACTGCTGCACGGCGCACCATTTAAAACTGCTTGGGGGATGTGCTCAAGGAGGTGCGTAACAGCTGTGTTGCGTACTGCGCCAACGGACTCGGACCGTTCGCGCCAGTCCGCCTGGGCCCACTCAATCGCCTTTGCGGCACCAACAATGCTAGCGACATTTTCGGTGCCCGGGCGCAACCCTTGCTCTTGCCCGCCACCAAAAATGGTTGGCGCAAGCTCGACTCGACGGCTACGCACCAAAACACCCACTCCTTTGGGGCCACAGCACTTGGTGGCGTCGAGGGTAACCAAGTCGGCCCCGAGGCTATCAAATTGGCAGGTGAGCCACAGCGGTGCTTGCGCGGCGTCGAGGTGGAAGTAGATGTGGGTTTGGTGCTTCGCTTCAGCGGCGTTGAGCTGTTTGCGAATAGCATGGACTGGCTCTATGGTACCGATTTCGCTGTTGGCGTAGGCAGTGCTCATAAGCACCACCCGCTCGTCGAGAAGCTCATTTAGGTGAGTTAGGTCGATTTTGCCCGTTTCTCCTACGCTGACGCATCGCACCTCAACACCGCGCTGTGCTAGCGCCTCCATTGCGAGCCCGACAGACGGATGCTCAATTTTGGTGGTAACCACTGCCATATCGGTGTACGCTCGCCCAGCAGCATGCACCGCTTCAACCACACCCAAAATGGCCAGGTTGTTGCCCTCGGTGCCGCCACTGGTCCAGGTGACTAGCTCAGGGCGGACTTGTAGAGCCCGCGCCACCTGTGTACGTGCCGCCTCAACCGCATCGCGGGCACGCTGCCCCTCTTGGTGAATAGCCGAGGGATTTCCGAAGAGCTCAGTGAGGTATGGCTCCATAGCCGCTTTTGCCAGAGGCAAAAGCGGCGTCGCGGCCGCCCAATCGAGATAGATCCGTTCGTTCATGCTGAAAATATGACATACCGTGCAAAATATGTACATATCTGCTATACTCCGCCTACTTTTCGCCCAGCATCTGGGCTTTATTCGTACCCTAATTGCTCGACTACGCTATGGCCAAAAAGAAACAAGCAGCTGCCCCCAACGTCGCGAAACGACCGCCAGTCGTGGTTATTATGGGTCATATCGACCACGGCAAGTCGACACTCTTGGATACCATTCGCAGCAGTAACGTCGTGGCGGGTGAAGCAGGCGGCATTACCCAGCACCTCTCGGCCTACGTGGTAGAGCACACCACCAACGAGGGTGCCGCTGAGAAACTTACCTTTCTCGACACACCCGGCCACGCCGCCTTTCAGAAAATGCGGTTGCGCGGTGCCGACGTGGCAGACGTGGCGGTACTCATCGTCTCGGCTGAAGATGGCGTAAAGCCGCAGACCCTCGAGGCTCTCGAGAGTATTAAAGCGGCTGAGATTCCGTACGTGGTGGCGATTAACAAAATCGACAAGCCAAACGCAAACATTCCAAACACCCAAGCCAGCCTTATCGAGCATGAGATCTACATCGAAGGTATGGGTGGGGATATCTCTTGGGTAGGTATTTCTGCCAAAGAGGGTACTGGTATTCCTGAGCTCCTCGACCTTCTGGTGCTGACCGCCGACTTAGCGGAGCTCACCGGCGACACCACCGCGCCAGCTACCGGACAAATTATTGAGGCTGAGCTTGACCCAAAGCGCGGTAACACCGCGACGCTACTCATCAAAGATGGGTCTCTTAAAAGCGGACAGTGCGTTGTCTCCGGCAGCTGCTACTCCCCCGTCCGCATTATGGAAGACTTCAGTGGTAAAGCTATTAAAGAAGCGACACTCTCCGAGCCGGTTGGTATTGTTGGCTGGAACGAGATCCCTGAAGTAGGCGCGACGTTTACCACCGTCGCGAACAAAAAAGAAGCCGAGAAACTGATTGCCGAAACTGCTGAAGCAGCTGAGGGTGCGGCCGAGCGCTTTGCCGAAACTGACCTACCGGTAGTGCCAATTCTAATTAAGGCTGACGTGCAAGGTACAATTGAGGCAATTGAGCACGAGCTCGACAAATTTGAGAGCGACCGCATCGCGGTACGCGTTATTGATAGCGCGGTCGGTGACGTGACGGCAGCTGACGTACAAAACGTAAGCGCAACTGAAAACGCCATCATCGTTGGCTTTGGGGTAAAAGTTGAACGAGCAGCTGTTGACTTGGCCGAGCGCCTCAACGTCGAGATCGATACCTTTGACATTATTTACGAGCTCTCTGAGTGGCTCGAGACTGCCCTTAAAAACCGTACGCCGAAGCGGGAAGAGGCTGTGGTGTCTGGTAAGGCAAAGATCCTCGTGCACTTTAGTACCCAAAAGTACACACATGTCTTGGGTGGCCGCGTCGAAGAAGGCGAACTCAAAAATGGCCAAAAAGTGCGAATTGTCCGACGTGATATTGAAGTTGGTACCGGTACACTCAAAAACCTGCAACAGTACAAAAA
The DNA here is from genome assembly GCA_002710785.1 of bacterium. Classification (GTDB taxonomy): domain Bacteria; phylum Patescibacteriota; class Minisyncoccia; order Phycocordibacterales; family UBA918; genus OLB19. The sequence goes on along the minus strand of PAMC01000018.1, from coordinate 2,362 downwards.
CGACGTTGAGAGCGTGAACGAAGGTGAGTTTGGTATGCAAGTTGAGACACGCGACACTATCGCGCCGGGCGATATCATCGAGGCCTTTGACCTCGTTGTAACTTAGAACTTACTAACAAATAAAGCATGGGCTTAGATATCGAATCAATAATTCATTTTGTCACCGTTGCCTCACAAGACTGGGCTGTACGCAGTAATGGCTCAAGCTCATGGTACGAGAGTATCATTCACTTTGCGCCAACCGCGTTCGCTCCAGTCTCGTAAGGCTTTGGGTAACAATTTATTTATTAATAAGTTCTAGCTATGCAGCACGGCGACCGACACACGCAAGTAGCCAACCTCATTAAAGAACAGGCGGCTACCTTTATTGCGACAGAAGCAAATACCGACCCAATGATTACTGTCACCCGGACGGACATCTCCCCCGACTATCGCAACGCGACCATTTTTATTACCACCTTGCCGGAAGGCCGCGAGAACGACGCACTGATTTTTCTTAAGCGTAGTGGTGGTGACATGCGTCGCTTCATCATGAAGCAGACCAACTTAAAGATCATTCCGCACCTCAATTTCGATCTCGACGTCGGCGAGCGGCACCGTCAACACATCGACGAGCTGGTTAACGAAACCGGTACCGAGAGCACCTACGAGCTTGAGGAGTAACAAAAAGACCACCATACGGTGGTCATTTTGTTTTTTGTCCGCCCACCAGGACTCGAACCTGGGACCCTCGGCTTAAAAGGCCGCTGCTCTACCAACTGAGCTATAGGCGGATGCATAGCGTGTAGCAATCTAAAACCGAGCACTGTGCGGGCGAGAGGACTTGAACCTCCACGGGTTGCCCCACTAGTGCCTAAAACTAGCGCGTCTACCAATTCCGCCACACCCGCACACTACTCAGTTTTAGTGGCAGTGAGTGTACCGTATAAAAGTGCTGAAAACAAGAGCGTAATACGAGTAACTTGTTGAGGCCAGGACGGGAATCGAACCCGTGCATGGGGGTTTTGCAGACCCCAGCGTTACCACTTCGCCACCTGGCCGGTAGGCATAACTTTATCATTTTGCGCTGGTACCGCAACACAATTATGCTATGATGCTGCTCACTCCAACCCTGCCCGGGTGGTGGAATTGGTAGACACGAGGGACTTAAACTCCCTTGCCCTCAAAAGCGTGCGGGTTCAAGTCCCGCCCCGGGCACAAAAGCCCAAATGAAAACAACTTATCATATATGATAAGTTGTTTTCATTTGGGCTTTTACCTTATCGGCTCATCCTTTTTAGCTTACCCGCTTTACTCTGCGACCCTTGCTGAAGCCTTGACGCTTATGGCGCAGGTAGTTGGCATAGCGTCTTTGCCAACGTGGTGGCATGAGGTCGAGGGTGCGACACTTGCGGGAACAGTAACCATCGTACTTCTTCACACAGGACTCGCAGCCAATAAAAAGTTCGTGGCAGGGTTGGAATTGGCAATGGTAGTGTGTGTCGCTCTTACGCTTCTGACACAGGTGACAGGTAGAAATAATCTCATCACCAATGCGCTCGCCGAGCCGTTCATCAAAGACAAAGTTCTTGCCTTTAAACTTATTCGGGAGTCCCTCACGCTCAACTTGGTGCTTGTAGTCGATAATGCCGCCTTTGAGGTGTCGCACATTTTTAAAGCCGTTGTGCTTTAGCCACGCGCTCGCCTTTTCGCAGCGAATGCCACCCGTGCAATAGAGCGCGATCTTTTTGTTTTGGTGCACACGATATTTCTCGGGCACCAGTTTGAGCTCATCACGGAAGGTATCAACGTCGGGGGTAATGGCACCCTCAAAGTGCCCAACCTCGCTCTCGTAGGCGTTGCGCATATCAATCACCACGGCGTTGGGGTCGTCGATATACTCGTTCATTTCTTTGGCAGTGAGGTAGGCGCCGGTGCTAGACGGGTCGAAGGTGCTATCGTCCAACCCGTCGGCCACAATCTTATCGCGCACTTTGATGGTCAGTTTATAAAACGATGATGTCGCTCCCTCTTCAACAGCAATTTTGTACGGCACACCCTGAAGCTCTGGCTGCGACTTATTCCAGGCGTCAAACTGCTGCCAGGCGTTAGTTGGGACGTTCATCTGGGCGTTAATGCCCTCTTTGGCCACGTAAATACGGCCCAAGCAGCCGAGCGAACTCCACTTCTCCAAGAGTCGTGTGCGAAACGCAGCCGGGTCTGCAATCGGCACGTAGCGGTAAAACGACACGGTGGTGCGGGCTACACCATCGTAAGCCACCGCCGCTTTTTGCTCCGCCCGCGGGCGTAAATCGTGGGTTTTGGCCAGATTACTCATGTAGCCAGTAGTATACGGATTCTGCTCTAAAATGCAATAAACCTT
>PAMC01000017.1 GCA_002710785.1 bacterium | reverse complement strand
GGCGAGTGCAAAGCACTCGCCGGCCCGTAGGTTGAAGCGGTGACCACCATCGGCCCCACTACCGACCCTTTCGGAACCGATGCGGTCAAGGTCCTGGGCATCTTCATTGACGGCTGCGCCAGCGCAGGTCTAGCAAAGGACCATGAAGCGCTACGGCCAGAACGATGAAATTTTCCCGCACAGTCACCAACCAGCATAGGCGATTGTGCGGGATTGCTTTTTTATCTATATATAGTATCCTCTGCCCACCGTTGGGGAATCCCCGGTTTATCAGTATCTCGCGACGCGCGACTTATCCCGCTGTGTAGCAAATGGCTACGAGAAATGGCACAGCGGAGCCGCGTCGTCGGATTAATACAATATACGTATGTCTCAAGAGACAGCTATGGAGGCTATTCTTAACGATAGCCCCGCTCCACCAGCAGAAGGTGAAATTATTGAAGGGACCGTGTCGGCTATTGGCCGTGCCCGTGTCTACATTGAGCTCCCACCGTTTGGCCAGGGTCTTATCTTTGGTCGTGAGTACATGAACGCGCGCGATGTTCTGCGCAAAGTCTCTGTCGGCGACACTATCGCTGCCAAAGTAGTGGAGAGCGGTAACGAAGACGGCTACATTGAGCTCTCACTCAAAGAGGCGCGTCAGGCGCTTATTTGGAGCGAGGCTGATGCTGCTCAGAAGGAAGGCCGCGTCCTTACCCTCGAGGTCAAGGAGGCCAACAAAGGTGGCCTTATCCTCGATTGGCAGGGTATCCAAGGCTTTTTGCCAGCCTCACAGCTCTCGAGCGAGAACTACCCACGCGTGGCTGATGGTGATAAAGAAAAGATTCTTGTTGAGCTCCAAAACCTTGTTGGCCAGTTCCTCTCAGTAATCATTATTACTGCCGATCAGGGTGAGCAAAAGCTTATCTTCTCTGAGAAGGGTCCACAGGAGAAGGAGGAGAAGGAGGAGAAAGTGGCGCGCTACGAAGTGGGCGACGTCCTTAAGGGTGAAGTGACTGGTGCGGTTGACTTTGGCGTCTTTGTGAAAGTCGAAGACGGTCTTGAAGGACTTGTGCATATTTCTGAGCTTGACTGGGGTCTCGTCGAAGACACCCGCAGCCTCTACAAGCCAGGCGATAAGGTGGACGTGAAGGTGATCGAGGTGAAGGACGATAAGATCTCCCTCTCGATCAAACAACTTAAGGACAACCCGTGGGCTATGGCCGCCGAGAAGTACGAGAAAGGCCAGGTTGTTGATGGGGTAGTCATTAAGTACAACAAACACGGTGCACTCGCCTCAATCGAGGAGGGGGTGGCTGGCTTGGTACACATCTCAGAGTTTGAGAGTGAAGCAGAGCTCAAAGAGCAGCTCTCACTCGGTAGCGTGTACAAGTTCAAGATCACGCTCTTTGAACCAAAGGAGCAGCGCATGACGCTCTCGTTTAAAGAAGCAGCCGAAGCGAAATAAACTCCCATTCCTCGCGTACTACTATTTAGAACGTACGTATGGATAACAAAACCGGCCGGACGCATGCGCCCGGCCGGTTTTGTTAGCGCTTAATTAAAACGATTCATTGCCACCGTCACGCCGTCGGTGATAATCGAGGTAAGTATCTCACCAACATGTGCCAATACGCCCGGCAGCTCCTTTTGCTCACGGCCGGTAAAAGGTTTAAGCACATACGACGGCAGTTTAGCGCCAGGCGGACGTTTGGGTGCGCCGGTCCAAAAACTACGTGGCGCGATGCCAATCCGAACCCGTATGTACTCAGGTGTGCCTAGCGCTTGTGTGATCGACTTGATGCCGTTGTGGCCCGCTGCTCCACCGCCAACCGAGACCTTTACCTCACCAAACGGCACGTCGACGTCGTCGTACACCACCACAAGATCACCCACCTCTCCGGCAGTCGCTAACTTTTTGACCGCGCTGCCCGAGTTATTCATGTACGTGTCAGGGTAGAGCACTGTTACCTCCGTATTGTTGAGCAAGCCCTCGGTAATTCGACCAGAGTGGGCTGCGCTCTCATACACCGTTGGTAGGCCCGTGGCACCAAGCCAGGCGTCGAGCGCCATCCAGCCAACGTTATGTCGAGTGTCTTTGTACTTCTCTCCAGGATTGCCCAGACCAACAACGTATTTCATGGCTCTCATTGTACGCTATCAATGCGCAAAAAACCAAGTCACAGCAAGCTAAAACACGAAATTTGTTTTCACTTTTTTTCTCGCGTATAATAGTGGAAATTGCCTATGTCAGAGCGACCTGCCAACTCTTCTCAATCGACTCCGGTCGAGCCCACTTCGTCGCCTGAGGCCAAGGCGGAACATCCGTTTTTGGAGATTGTCCGCTTTGCGCTGATTGCCATCATTATTGTGGTGCCAATTCGTATGTTCGTGGCTCAGCCGTTTATTGTCTCCGGCGCCTCAATGGACGATACGTTCCAAAACGGCCAGTACCTCATTGTCGATCAGCTCACCTACCAGTTTGAGTCTCCCAAGCGCGGTGAGGTCATCATTTTTCGCTACCCTGGTGACCCAGCCAAGTTCTTTATTAAGCGAGTGATTGGTGTCCCTGGCGACACGATCACCATTGACGGCGACGCGGTGACCATTCAAAACGAGCAGTACCCGACCGGCCAGCGACTGCGCGAACCGTACGTCGAGCAAATGAGTGGCAGCGGCCGAATTATCGAGCAGCTCACCGAGGGTGAGTACTTTGTGATGGGTGACAACCGCGACTACTCCTCAGATTCGCGCTCCTGGGGTGTGCTCACCGAAGACCGCATTATCGGCCGAGCACTGGTGCGCCTCTTCCCCGTCACCGTGCTCGAGACCTTCCCCGGTGCGTACGACGGCGAAGCCTTACTAGCTGAGTAAATTTTGTATATGGACATCACCGCAACCGACTTTTGCAAACAAGCAGCAACCACCGCTGAGCATTTTGGGTTTCGCCCGCTCGAGAGCTACAAAGCCGACCCGCGGTGTGTCGACTGCGCTAAGAAGCTTAAGCACCAAGCCAGTGCTGCTGATCGCAAAACTGACGCGGTGCACGGCCTCTTAACCTGCGGTGTGCTCGGCTACACCGACTACAAGCTCCACGTCCTTGAAGAGCCGGTACTGTTTTACACCATTGAGCAGGTGCCGCGTTCAGGCGAAACTGCGTTGTCGCTACAAATCTACGGCGTGCCCAAGAGTATCGCCGAGGCGGTGCTCATCCAGACCACCCGCACAATCGTGAACGATCTAGGCTTTAACAACCACGTCGTGCGCATTAACTCGATGGGCGACCGTGACTCGGTTACCCGCTACACCCGAGAGCTTACAAACTTTATGCGCAAGCGCATCGAAGACTTGCCGAGCTCAGCTCGTGAGCTCATGAAAGAGCATGTTTTTGTAGCGCTGCAGCACCTCATTGAGAAAGAGCACGAGCTCGCCTACCGCAGCCCCAACCCGATGGAGTACCTGAGCGACCCGGCGCGTAAACACTTCCGCGACATCATCGAGTACCTCGACGTTAGCGAGACGCCATACGAGATCGACCCAAAGCTCATCGGTCATCACGATTGCTACTCCGACGCGCTGTTTGCGATTGACATTCTCGACGAACACGATCTCCGCCAGCACCACGCACCACTGCACGTTAGCGGTGGCCGCTACAACCACTTCACCGAAAAGCAGGTACCGGGTGCACCACCAGCTGCGGGGGCGGTGGTGGTGCTGCGCGACAAGCCAGCGCCAAAGCGGATTCCAAAAGCAGTCGTGGGTGATAAATCTGCCGTGTACGTAGTGCAGCTCGGGTTTGGTCCGAAGATCCGCAGCCTCATGCTCGTCGATGAGCTCCGTCAAGCCGGCATTGCGGTCCAGCATAACCTCATGGCTGACTCGCTCTCTGACCAGTTGCGTGAAGCGGAGCGTAACGGTGCCCGTTACTCGCTCATCACCGGTCAAAAAGAGTACGTGGACGGCACCGTTATTTTGCGTGACATGCAGGCGCGCACCCAAGAGGCTGTACCAATCGACCAAATCGCCTCTCGCCTCAAGCGTTTTAATGCGGTTGAAGTTGCAGCCTAAGTATAAAAAAACCGGTCCGCGCATCCCGCGGACCGTTATGATTCTGTCTAGCCGTTCATGGAAGTGGTCAGCACCCGGGTGGCTTGCTCACGACAAATGTCTTGTTGTGCGGTCACAAACCAATCCAATTCAGAACGTGACGGCATTCGCATGACCAGGAACTTGCCGACAACGATACTGACGATTCTTGAGAACAATTCTCCATGGTCATCTTCATGGTGACTGCTGACCATAAGCACATGACCAGGAACCAAGCGGTACACTGCCGTCCGATCATGCTCCCATGGATCACCCAAAGAAACGAAGCCGTCACGCATTGCGCCGCCAGGGTGCATCAACAGTGGCCCTTCTATGATGGTGCTCTCCTCAGTTTCTGGCAGCACATAACCGTAGCGAAGCGACACCAGCGCAGGTGCGTAGATGTAGATCGATCCGTCAGACGGTCGGCCGGGCTCAAAGTGTCCGCAGCGCTTTCGGTAGACCGCCTTGTACATCCGGAGGTTTCGCTTTTCAGTCTCGCTGAGCAATGTTTCGTACTCAACCAGGCGGTAACGCCTAGAGGCTCCTTGTCGAAGGTACACTTGTGGAAAGGACGCTTCAGGGGCATCTTCGTGGTTTCGATACTCATCGAGCGGTATACCATGCGCAAGATGACCTCCCTGACCAAGTGTGAAGCAATTGTTGTGCAGCACGCTTAGTCGCCGCACCACGCCGACACTGGTGCCAGGAACGTGTCTTTTCCTTCTTGTCATCAAAGAATTCCCTCGAGTTTAAAGTGCATTATTTACAATCATAAAACTAAAAAACACAAAAAAAATGCAAGCGCCCTTGCGGAATTGCCGCAACGTGCTATTATCTTGCCCACTATCCCTGTAGTAGAAATTGGTATCATTTCTACTCGCATAGCGTTTCGCAGGGGTTGCTCCAACATTATTAGGAGAATATAGATGCCACAAAGTGCATGCTTGCATGCAATAACAATTTTCACTCAGGGTATGCCAGTTAACGTACAAGTCGAGAAGAACGACAAAGAGAGTAGCGCGAACGTGATTCGCCGCTTCACGAAGCGCATGCAAGGCGCGGGTATTGTGCGTCGGATGCGCGACAACCGCTACTACGCGCGCACCAAAAGCGACAACGTGCGTCGTGCCGCTCGCCTCAAGAAGCTCGAGAAAAAGGCCGCCTACGAGCGCGACCTCAAGCTCGGCAAAGTGGCAGAGCGCCGCGGTCGCCGACGCTAAGCTCTGAAAACCACCCACCACTCCGGTGGGTGGTTTTCTAAAGCACACCATGCTCCACACTGCTAGCACTATCAAACAGCCGCCGAAGCTTCGCCTGCGACCAATTGCCGAGGCTATTTTAGGTACCGGCTACGACGTCACGGTAGTATTCGTTGGCAAAACTCGTGCTCGCACATTAAATCAAACCACCCGCAACAAAGACTACGTGCCAAACGTACTCTCCTTCCCGCTCACCAAGCAGTGCGGCGAAGTGTACCTCTGTCCCGAAGTCGCGGCTCGCGAAGCTAAAAATTTTGACCTCAGTGTCAACGGCTACCTCACCTACCTTTTCATACACGGCTGCCTGCACCTAAAGGGGCACGACCACGGCCCAAAAATGGACAAGCTCGAAGCGCAGTACTGCGCGCAATTTGGAGTCCGCTAGCAAAGCTGTATATCTTTTTCCTATAACTAGGCAGTAAATGCTAAAATGATTAAATATGGCCCAACCGCGTGTGATCGCCGGCATTGACATTGGTACCTACCAGGTAAAGGTAGTAATTGTCTCTGTGCCTGAGAAAAAAACCGATAAGCAATTACCGCAAATCATCGGCACGGGCTTTGCTGAGAGCCGGGGTCTACGCAACGGCTACATCGTCAACGACGCCGACGTCGTGCGGAGTGTGCGCAGCGCCGTTATTCAGGCGGAAAAGGCTGCTGGCGTAAGTATCCGCCGCGCGTACGTCTCAATCGGCTCTGTGGGGCTCGACGAGGTCTTCAGCCACGGCGAAGTTATTACCACCCGCGCTGACTCCGAGATCACCCAGACCGACCTCGACAAAGCCATGCAGGATAGCGAAGACCGCATCATCGAAAACATCCCCAACCGGAAAATCCTGCACGCCATTCCCCTCTCCTACGCTATTGATGGCGAGCCGGTGCTTGGGCGGGCTGCAGGCCTCAAAGGCACCAAGCTTACGGTTGAATCAATGTTTATTACCACCCACGAGCAACACCTCAACGACATCGTGCACGCCATTGAGAACATTGGCATCATCGTCGAGGACGTGATGGCGGCACCGCTGGCAGCCAGCTTTGTCATGCTCAGCAAAGCCCAAAAACGGGCGGGTTGTGTACTCGCAAACATCGGCGCCGAAACTGTCTCAATTGCAGTGTTTGAAAACAACATTCCAATCTCGGTGAAGGTCTTCCCGATTGGCTCAAACGATATTACGAACGACATCGCGCTTGGCCTCAAGATCCCCCTTGAAGAAGCTGAGAAAATCAAGCGCGGCGGCATGAGCAGTGCCAACTATAGTAAGCGCAAACTCGACGAAATCATCACCGCCCGTCTCTCAGACATCTTCGAACTCATCGACGCGCACCTAAAAAAGATTAAGCGCGATGGTCTGTTGCCAGCCGGCGTCATCATTACCGGTGGCGGCTCAGGTATCGCCAGTATTCAAGACCTGGCACGTGCCAGTCTACGACTCCCGTCACGCATTGCCACCCTCGACCCAGGACAAAATGGCAAGGTGCGCGATGCCTCGTGGGCTGTTGCCTACGGCCTCTGCATGTGGGGTGCGAACGACGAGCAAGACAGCTCAGGTATCGGCTTAGCTCGGCAAACCAAGAACACGGTGTTGGCTTGGTTGCAGCAGTTTCTTCCCTAGACAACATTACACCACATCAATGACAGCGGCTGTTCACTCGACTGTCGTACCAATATGGCCCAGTATGTAAGGGCTTTTTTAGTACATTTTGTAAATTTGAAAAACACACGATTCTCGAGCCTGTCAATATAGTGACAGTTTGAAGCGAGGCCGGTATGATACAGCCATCACGTACGGTTTGGTACTCATGGGAATGTACACCAACCAAGAACAATTAGCAGCGTGAACGTTAAGAAAAAACTATGGAGCAAATCAAGACTGACGTAGAGTCTTTTGCCCGGATTCGTGTAATCGGGGTTGGTGGGTCCGGAAACAACGCGGTCAACCACATGGTCAACTCAAAAATTAAAGGGGTTGAGTTTGTGGCCATTAACAGTGATGCGCAAGATCTGCATCACTCGCTCGCTAAAAAGAAAATCCACATTGGTAAAAACCTCACGCGAGGTCTCGGTGCCGGCGGTAACCCCGACATGGGGCGTCGCGCTGCTGAAGAGACCCGTGAGGAGATCAACAACTCTATTAAGGGTTCGGACATGGTCTTCATTACTGGCGGAATGGGTGGTGGTACCGGTACCGGTGCTGCGCCGGTAGCTGCTAAGATCGCTCGCGAGAGCGGTGCCCTCACTGTTGGTGTGGTTACCAAACCGTTTCTCTTTGAGGGGCAAGAGCGTATGCGCATGGCGCTGCAGGGTATTGAGGAGCTGAAGAAGGAAGTTGATGCGCTCATCATTATTCCAAACGACCGCCTCTTGGCCATTGTCGATCGCGACACCACAGTTAAGAATGCTTTTGGTATGTGTGACGACATCCTCAAGCAGGCGGTAGAAGGGATCTCCGACCTCATTACCATGCCAGGTATCATTAACGTTGACTTTGCTGACATCCGTTCTGTTATGGAAAATGCGGGTTCTGCCCTTATGGGTATTGGTGAGAGCTCTGGCGAGAAACGAGCTGAGGAGGCTGCACAGCGCGCAATAAACTCTCCCCTCCTGGAGGTATCTATCACCGGAGCGAAGGGTGTGCTCTTTGCCATCGCCGGCGGCGACGACCTGGGTATGCTCGAGATCCAGGATGCCGCGCGAGTCATCACCGAGTCAATTGACCCACACGCGAAGGTTATCTTTGGCGCCATCCGCGACGAGAAGCTCAAGAAAAATGAGGTGAAGGTAACCGTCATTGCTACTGGCTTTCCAGAGGCTGAGATCGACGGCCAGGCCGACGCTGGCACCATCGTACGGACTGCAGCAACAGCGCGTGTAAGTGAGGACCGCGAAGAAGCTGAGTCAGTGCGTGGCCGGATCTTTAATTCGCTACCAAAACGTGAAGAGCCACCGGTACCAGCTGAAAAAACTGACGGGGAAGAAAAGAAGGAGGAGAAGCCAAACGCCGAACCAAAACCAATCGACCCAATTGACGAAGAAGACGATGAGGACTGGGGCGCGGTACCCGCTTTCTTACGACGTTCTAAATTAAAATAGAACGAAAGAAAGCGTTACCGCGAGCCGGAGCGATGTGAGGAGCGGCTCTAGCCTGCCGCGACGAAGCAGCGAGGCCGGGGAGGAAGTTCTTGCTAGAATTGGAGTGTAACGAACAATTATAGTTAGAAACTTGACCCCTGTGCCAGCGTTTCAACATCAATAAGACAAACCAAAAAAGCCCCACTGGGCTTTTTTGGTTACTCAATACTACACACATTCCCCGCACACGCTGGTCGCACCTCAGGCTGCTTAATAACACCCATCGCGAGTAAGCCACCGTAGATCTTACAACTCACGCAAATCCCAAACGCACTCTCCATAAACATAAAGACGAGACACACGCCGCAAATCAGCAGGTTAGGCAGCCCCTGCGCCCCAAAACCAAAGAGGAGCAACAGCATCGTACCCGATAAGAGTAGGTCAATACTCCACGCGAAGCGTTTCTGCACCGCACCAACGTACTCTGGCGCTTGGTTGCGTACTATCAAGTTGGCCAGCTGGCTAATTGGTGAAAACTTAGTGCCCACCACGACCTTCATCAAGAAATCGAAAAAGAACACGACGACAATAATTTGAATAAAGAGAAACTCACGCAGGTAGAAGGCTTGAAAGAAGGCTAAGAAACCGAGCGCGAACATGATGCCGGCGCCCGCGCGAATCGCGCGCTCGTTGAGTACCGGGTACGGCGCCGGCTAGCCATGGATCGTAAGGTTAGGAATAACGGTACCGTACTGAAAGAAACCGAACGTTTTGAGTTTTGACAACATATACAATATTTTTACGAAACGTGTTTTATAAACATTTTAATAACGCGCTTGAGCGCCGCTGGGTCAGCGTTGTGTATGCAGTCATCCATCGACGCTTCGAGATACGCCTGAACGGTCGCGTCCAGCGCCCCCTTGGCTGCTAAGAGCTGCAGGATTACCTCAGTGCAGGCAGCCCCCTCAGCTATAGCCGTATCGAGTGACGATAGCTGACCCTGCAGGCGGTGCAAACGGTTGTGAATCTGTTTCATGCTGGTAGCATACCCCCTGGGGGTATACATGTCCAGTCGCCTGTGGTATCCTACCGGGGTTACCTAACTAGTCTGTCTGTATGAGCAACCAGGAACTTTACGATCTTATTATCATCGGCGGTGGCCCAGGGGGCGCGTCGGCTGGAGTCTACGCGTCACGCAAGCAACTGAAGACCCTTCTAGTTACTCCCGAGTGGGGTGGCCAGAGCATTGTCTCCCCCGATATTCAAAACTGGATCGGCAGCCCGCACATCAGCGGTGCCGACTTGGCTGAGAGCTTAAAAACCCACGTTGAAACCTACGCCGGTGAGCACGTTACGATTAAGTCTGGCGTATCTGCAACCAACCTCAGTAAGGGTGAGCGCGAACATACCGTCACCTTAAGCAACGGAGAAACGGCTACTGCACGCGCCATTTTAATTACCACCGGTAGTCAGCGCCGCCGGCTCGGTGTCCCTGGAGCCGATGAGTTTGAGCATAAGGGTGTTACCTACTGTGCCTCATGTGACGGCCCCATCTTTGCTGCTCAAGACGTAGCCGTAATTGGTGGTGGAAACGCAGGTTTTGAAACTGCCGCGCAGCTCTTGGCCTACGCTAAGAGCGTTACCCTACTCCACCGCAACCCAGAGTACAAAGCCGACCCCGTGACCGTCGAACGTGTTCTCGCACACGAGAATATGACCGGCATCACCAACGCTGAGACCACTGCCGTTCTCGGCGAGCAAATGGTAAACGGTCTCAGCTACACCGATACCGCAACCGGTGAATCACACACGCTGCCGGTAACTGGTGTATTTGTTGAGATTGGCATGATCCCAACCACCGATTTTGCTGCCGAGGCTGTCGAACGCGACGAGCTTAAACGCATTACCATCGACCCGTGGACGCAAAAAACGGGTACTCCCGGCATTTGGGCGGCGGGCGACTGTACCAACGTGCGCTACCACCAAAATAATATCTCCGCCGGCGACGCTGTCCGCGCCCTCGAAGACATCTACGTCACCCTCAAAACTACCTAGGCAAAGTACTGTCAAAGCAAAAGGCCCCGTGAGGGGCCTTTTGCTGTACAACGTAGAGCTTCGGTATGCGACCTTGCTCCCTCAAAGGGAGAGCAAAATTTATTGAATTTCACCACGCCACATACCTACACGTATTATCGCATACAAGAAAATTAGGTCAAATTCTGTCAAGACGACTAAAAAACAAGGCAGTGTTTGGGTTTGTGTATAACCCTGTGCATAAACTTGGTATAACGCTAGGAATAAAGGTCTGCAAAACCCTGTGCACGACACATTGACAAATACTCAGTTTCGTTCACCATTATATATACGACCGCCCGACCGGTAGTGAGTCTGCACTACCCCGCCGCGAGAGCGCGAAAATCGGACGTTACTCTCTAACTGCGTGAGCCACGCTGCTCACGCCACGCGTATGAAAAGAACATACACCCTTTTCGTCGCAACGAAAGAGCTTCTCACCTGTCCTGAGATATACCAACACGCCAAGGACCATCACATCATTCTGCACCCGAGCGAAAACCGCACGCTTAACATTGTCTGTCCGCTCGAGCGACCCCTCGGTGCGCTCACTGACGCACACGTATCATACGACCCAACTATGCTCGACATACAGATGGTACATCTCATGGTCGAGATCAACCTGCTCTACATCACGATTAAGCTCCGCGCCCACGACGTTGGTCAGACGGACATCTCACTCATACTTCCCGAGGCTGAGCCTGGCCTGCTGCCGAGCTCAGCTACGAGCCAGCTTATTACAAGCTAAAGAAGGTGCCCACGATGTAGGCCAGCACAGCAGCTGTACCACCAACCAAAACCACCTCAGTTAGCGATGGTACGAGCTTGCTGCCTATAACACGCCACTTTAAGAGGCCGAGTGCGATAAGTGCCCCGAGTGTACCTAGGCTTGAGTAGGTAAAGGCAACCAATGCGCTGCCTTCGGTTTGCAACATAAACGGCAAGAGCGGGATGGCACCAAACACCAAAAACGAACCGAACGTAGCCAAGCCAGTAAAGATTTCGTTCTCGCCACGCGGATCAGACTCCTCGAGCTCGTGCTGCATCATAAAGTCAGTCCAGTACTCGTGGTTGGTTTTGTAGATATGGGCGAGCGACTCAGCTTGCTCAATGCTAAAGCCCTTGGCCACCATAATATTGATGGTCTCAGCCATTTCTTTGTCTGGTTCAGTACGGAGGAGATTCTCCTCAACGGCGCGCTTAGCGTTATAGAGATCTTTCTCAGAACGGACCGAGAGAAAGTTCCCCAGCCCCATCGACGCAGCGTCGGCAAAAAGGTTAGCCAACCCAAAGAGCAGCACCACCATAAACGATAGTTGCGCGGTAAGGTCGTTTGAGAGCGCGGCCCCAGCAAAGCCCGCAACGACCGCAAAAGTGGTTACGATGCCGTCGATGCCCCCGTAAATAATCTCCTTAAAGTAATCAGCCACGGCTGAGTTTTTGTGTTCGTTTGTTTCCATGGTCGCTAGTATAACAGAGGTTACGAGCCGAACGTAAACGTCTCGGTGCCGTCGCGCCCGTAGAGCTCGTCATTCCAAAACTTAATAAACGTCGGGGTGATACACCACACGTGCAGCCCAAAGGTATTCTCACGCAGCACCTCAAACGTTACCTGCTCTGCGAGTGCCGGGTAATCGCGGTTGTGTAGCGCAACTGCTTCGCTCATTTCTGCTTCGCTGGTTACTGGGCGGGCAATTCCGACTCCCTGCACCCCTTTGCGGTTGGCGTGGTTTTGCACCTCGTGCCACGCGGTTGCAAAGGCGAGCGTTTCATCAGCTAGGAGCTGCTGGCCGTACAGTCGCTTTGTGCTACCAACAAAGTACAGCTGCTCGGGCGTCTCACAGGTCATCATGACGTTGGCAATCCACGGCTCTCCGGCCTTTGGCGAGATCTGAATCACGGTTTGGGTCTGCAAAAATTTTGTCAGTTCGTCCATACACTTCCACTATACCAGGCTTTATCTGCAAAAATATACGCTACACTAGCAGTACACATGGAGTACGATCTTAAAACGTTACTCGGTATCGTAGCCGCCCTCGTGGCGGTGGTTAACTACCTGCCGTACCTCATTGGTGTCATTCGCCAAACGCTACACCCGCACGCCTTCTCGTGGATTATCTGGACGGTCATGACCAGCATCGTCTTCTTCGCGCAGCTCACCGACGGCGCCGGTACCGGCGCGTGGGCAACGGGGGCTACCGCCATTACCCTCTTCTTGGTTGCCTGCTTTGCGGTGCGTAACGGTGGCTATCGGATAACCCGGAGCGACAAGCTCAGCTTTACGGGCGCACTCGCCGCTATCCCGGTTTGGGTCATTACCAGCGACCCGCTCTGGGCGGTAGTTATTTTGACCACCATCGAGGTGCTGGGCTTTTTCCCAACTTATCGCAAAGCCTTTAGCCACCCGTTTGACGAGTCCGTCCTTGCCTTCTCACTCACCATTGTTAAGTACGCACTCGCCCTTGGCGCCATGCAAAACTACACCCTCACCACCACCCTCTTCCCGATTGCGCTTATCGTCTTGAGTACGCTTTTGATTATTGAGCTGGTGTGGCGGAAGCGGGTTGTTAAAAAATAACCCTTTATTACGCGAATTGGGTTATCTAAAAAAACCGCTCTAAAATATGAATAATTTTACACGTGACCCCGCGCGGAGTATCTATCCTTACAGGATCAGTACAGGTCGTTGATATTCTACTCCTTTTAGTCGTAAAATATCAGGCAACCTTTTCGATTCGCGTAACGCTTTGCAACTGCAAAGCTACGTCCCGTGGGATCACACCAATTTTTTAAGACAAAAAGCCAACTCATACAGAGTTGACTTTTTGTAAAAATATTGTGTGAGCCTATAGCAGGTAGAACTTATTGTTAACCTTGCCAGGTAAAGCCATTTTAGCATCTAAATGTAGATCACACACAACCCTTCAACAGCCCTAGTAAAAAGTTACAAAAGTGACATTTTTTGCAGGAGTTAAGGTGACATGTAACTGTCACATTTTTTAGTCACGAGTATGCAATAAACCGTTGTTTTGCATAGCTTTGCAGGCTTAAATGGTCTGGCATTAATGATTGCTATGGAGGGAAATATATCGTTATCAGAGGCACGAGTTAAATATTGTCTCTACGCACGTAAGTCGACTGAGTCAGATGAACAGCAGGCACTTTCGATTGATTCACAAATTAAAGAAATGCAAGCGATTGCAGAACGGCACGACCTTAATGTGGTTGAGGTTAAGCGTGAATCTCACTCCGCGAAGGAGTCGGGCAAACGACCTGTATTTCAGGAGTTGCTAGCCGACATAGCCAATGAAAAATACAACGGCATACTGACTTGGGCACCTGATAGATTAAGTCGTAACGCTGGCGATCTTGGTTCAGTCGTGGATCTAATGGACTCAGGTAAGCTGATCCATATACAGACGTATGGTCAAACTTTCTCCAACTCACCAAACGAAAAGTTTTTGCTGATGATCTTATGTTCGCAAGCTAAGCTTGAAAACGATAATAAAAGCATCAATGTAAAGCGTGGTATGCGGGCACGAGTGGAGATGGGCTTGTGGCCCTGCAAGCCACCTACTGGCTATACTAAGTTCAAGCGCATAGATCAGAAGTGTGAAGCAATCTTGGACCCAGAGCGAGCACCCATCATCAAACAGATGTTTGAGAAAGTCGGCTACGATGGCTGGACAGGTCGCAAGCTGCATTTATGGCTTAAAGATGAGATTGATTTTAGAACTGAGAACGGCAAACACCTCTGTCTCGGCAACCTATACCGCATGCTCGAAAACCACTTTTACTACGGACGATTTGAGTACCCTAAAAACTCCGGTAACTGGTATGACGGCGCACATGAACCGATCATCTCTAGAGAACTGTTTAATATTGTTCAGGAACAAATCAAAAGCCAGACATTAGAACCAAGAGCTGCCCAGAAAGAATTTGCCTTCACCAAAACTATGACTTGTGGTCTTTGTGGATCAGGTATTACCGCTGATGAGAAGTTCAAAAAGCAAAAGAATGGTAACGTTCACCGCTACGTCTACTACAAATGCACCAGAACGAAAGATCCGAACTGCGATTGCGGCTTTATCAATGAAAACGATCTTATATCCCAGCTACAAACCCTGCTCGATGATATTGATATCAAGGTCGTGCCAATGCGTGACAAGGTCACTAATGAGGTGCGGAGATACAAGCAGTTCCAACAAATGCTGCTTGGAAATAAGGCTGATATTGCCGTGAAAGACATTGATATCCGCAATTATTGCAAGTTTATCTTGCAGGAAGGTGATGTTGAGGAGAAGCGGGACTTTCTTAGGTGTTTGAAGAGTGAGGTGGTGTTGGAGAAGAAGAGGGTTTCGTTGAAATAAGTTAAATTATGATATTCTGGAACTAACGACTTTGAAGTTATGGAAAAATTTAGTGGATTTACAAATAAAAATATAGAGGCAGACACAGTTGATGGCTTAGAAGTGCAAGTAGAAGCAAATCTTGAAAGTAATGATTCACTACTTTTGTTTGAACGATTGAGCAATCCAAATATTCAAGAGCAAATATTTAATGTGTGGATGGCTGGCTACAGAGCAAGAGCTGAATCGGGTGAACCAGTAACAAGAGTTCGTTATGATGAGAACGGAAAAATGGAATTATACGAAGAACCTTTTGTTATGCCAACTGAAGATGAAGTTCGTGCTGATATAAATTCCCAAATAGAGTTCGCTAAAACCTCTACCCAAATTACGTTCGATAGTGCCCAACCTCATGCTGGTAGTGTAGGTATCTTTTGGAAAATGCCAGACGGAACTGACCCTACCACAAAGCAGAAATCAATTATGCTGGCTCACGAAAAAGGTCATTTAGTTAGGCAGTTTCCTGAAGATCAAGAAGGTGGCTATTACCGGAAAGTTTTTGCAAAAGCCTTTGATGTAACGCAGGCCAATTATACAAACGAAGATATTGAGACAGAAATTGCTTTGCTTCGACAAGCTCAGGAAACTGAAACTGAAGAGACAGAAGAGGATAGGTACTCGTATGACAACGTGCTTCAAAATATGCAAGAATACCTTGAGCGACCTGAAGAACTTGTTGAGCGTATGGGTCAGCTGAAAAATTACTTTGGTTTTACAGAAGATGAAGAATTTACACAAGAACATTT
>PAMC01000016.1 GCA_002710785.1 bacterium | reverse complement strand
CCTGAGGTGTGTAGCTACGACGGTGAAGTGGTTGAGTACACCGACCCAGCGTTCCAAAACGACAACGACCCAGTGGACCCTGCTCGCCGTAACGTGACGGCAGTAGAAGCAGGCGTTGCGCCGTACGCAAACTTCTTTGGTAAAGAAGGTAACGACTGGCAAGTCGACCCACTCGACTTCTTCTCACTTGGCATTGAAGGTGAGCTCGTTTACGAGTTTACTGACAAAGTAGCAGTTGATCAGCCAGGAGCTGACATCGCCATCTGGGAGATTACCGGTGGCGCAGCCGACCAACAGACCGACGAGTCTGCTGACGTGTACGTCTCTGCAGACGGCGACATGTTCTACATGGTCGGTTCTATTACCGGCGACGGGACAGTCGACATTAGCGGCGCACCAATTCCGTTTGCTAAGTTTGTGAAGCTTGTCGACACCTCTCTTGGTGTCCAAGGCAACAACGGCGACGGTTTTGACCTCGACGCGATCACCATCATTGATGGCGCGTGTCAGGACTTTAGCAAGATTGTGGCGCATAAGATTGTGTGTACCGACGAAGCAGATCTACCAAACTGGGGAAGTGGTGGTCCGACTATTGACGCGGATACTGCCGCTGACTGGGTAGCCGAGCACAAGAGTTGTGACTTTGCCCGCGGCTGGGAGTTCCAGTGGGGTCCACAGTCTAGCTACGACCCTGGTGACACCCTCATCGGCGAAGCCGATGACCCATGGACAACCTTCGGTCCTACCGATGGCGAGGGGATGACCATGACACTTGTTACCGAAGAGATGATCGGTGACAGTGCACACCTCTGGTTCCGTGAGGTCCTACAGGAGGGCTACATCCCGTTCACTCACGAAGGTGAAGGAAATAAGAATATCGACGAGTACACAGCTGAGGTGTACTGTCAAACCGATGTACTAAACTACGACAACTACGACCGTATCGACAACGTCGACATTGACGAGACCTATTACTGTGTCGCTTGGAATCACGAAGCACCAGACCCACTGGTCTGTGATCCAGAAGTTAACCTCCTGGAGAACCCTTCATTTGAAGAACCAGTCGTTGAGACACAACAAGGTTGGGACATCTTTGAGACTGGCACACCAGGACTCGCATGGCTCACCGAGTGGATCTACGACGGTCCGGGTATTGGCTGGCTTGAGCTACACCGCAGCGTTAACGGTTGGGCGTCAAGTGATGGCGCGCAACACGCCGAGCTTGATGGTGACTGGCAAGGTCCCGGCAGCGGCGGCAACGAACCGGCTTCTGTAGCTATTAGTCAAATTGTGCCGACTATTCCGGGCGAGCAGTACACGCTCATGTGGGACTTCTCTCCACGACCTGACACCAGCGAAATTGAGAACGACCTCGTTGTGTTCGTCAACGGCGATGACATCGCCAACAACAGCGCTGCCGGCGGTAGTGATGTTGACTGGCAGAGTGACAGCTACAGCTTTGAGGCTGAGGCACCGGTAACAGCGATTAGCTTCGCTGACGCGGGCCGACCAAACTCTGTTGGCACCTTCCTCGACAACGTCGGTCTCTACTGTATGCCACAACCAGAGCAGTGTGAGCTCCAAGTGGTGAGTGACGCCAATACCGTGGTCGTCGAGAATAACGACTACGCAACCAGCACCTACGAGCACCCGAACTGGACGGCTGATATTGATGATGCTACGTGGATCTGGGACAGCTACTACGTAGTTGATCCTGAAGTTGATACGACCCGCACCTTCCGCGAGACCTTCGAGATCGCGACACCAACCTCCGGTACGCTTGACGTAGCTGCTGACAACGGGTATCTCGTGTACCTCAATGGTTCACTCGTAGCAGATCGTTCACTCCCGACCTACGAGAACAACTTCCAGAGTCACACCCAAAAGACGTACGATGTCACAAGCTTCCTCGTCGATGGCGAGAACGAACTCGAGATCATCGTTACCAACAAGGGTGTCGAGGGTTCTAACAACCGCAGTAACCCAGCCGGCGTACTCTACCGCCTCGTTGCTGAGGGGGCTGACGTTGAGGGTAGCTGTGAGGTAACTACCGAACCAGAACCTGAAGAACCACCGTTGGAGACCCACATCATCACTGGCTACAAGTGGGAAGACACTGACGGTGACGGCGAATGGGATCAAGGTGAGCCTGGTATTGAAGGCTGGACCATCTTCCTAGACGACGAAGCTACCACTACTAGCACAACCACCGACGAAACTGGTCGCTACAGCTTCGAGGTAGAGGCGGGCTGGTACGAAGTGTACGAAGAGCAGCGAGAGGGTTGGACGCAAACTGCACCAACCAGCAGCTACACACTCGTGAGCGAAGTGGTCGATAACGGTAACGGCAGCTACGGCTCATGTACCTACCACTTCTACGAGGATGACGTGCTATACACTCGAGCAACTTCACAAGAGACGATTGGTCTCTACAACCCGAAAGAGTGTAACTTCGGTAACCAACCAGACGAAGAAGACGACCCTGAGGAGGAAAATGGCGGTGGTGGTGGCGGCTCATCTACCCACGTTGATCGCCCAACCCCACAGGTCTTGGGTGCCAGCACCGCAGTCTGTCCATTCTTGCGTGATTATATGCAGATCGGCTGGGATAACAACCCATGGGAAGTTATCAAGCTCCAACTCTTCTTGAGCATGGTCATGGGGTACGACAACCCAATCACCGGTATCTTCGATCGCGCGACTGACCTCAACGTGAAGCGCTTCCAAAATACCTTCCACGCAGAGGTGCTCACACCATGGTTCGACGCGCAAATTGTGCCGCACCGCGAGCCAACCGGTTTCGTCTACAAGACGACTAAATGGAAGATCAACGACATTGTGTGTCCGGGTGACCCGTTCCCGAGCTTTGAAGGGGAGGATCTTACCCGCAACGTTGATATCGACTAGGGTTACACCCAAATCGTCAATAAACCTCCCATCCGGGCGGTTTTATTGACTTTTTACCCAAATAATGTATAATAACCAGCACTATGAAGCGTGTCTTAAAAGACCACTTTATTCCTCATGCGGGTAACGACTACTCGCCACACATTTTGCAGCGGGCGGCCATGACCGCTATGCTTGGTTTGGTGTTACTCTCCTTTACCATGGCCAACCTGCACGCACTTTTGTGGCTAAATGTCGACTGGCTCGTTTCGGCCGTACTGCCGGCAGTCGTGGTTTCTGAGACCAACGACGAACGGGCTGACAACGCAATTGCGCCCTTGGCCCGCAACCCACTCCTCGACCGGGCCGCCCAACTTAAAGCTGAGCACATGGCTGAGCTTGGCTACTTTGCCCACTACGCACCAGACGGCACTTCGCCGTGGTACTGGTTTCGCTCGAGCAACTACTCGTTTGTACATGCGGGTGAAAACTTAGCGGTGCATTTTAATGACTCACGCGAGGTGGTCCGCGCCTGGATGAATTCGCCTACCCACCGCGCCAACATCATGAACGGGAACTTCACCGAAATTGGTATCGGTATTGCTGAGGGAGAGTTTGAGGGTTACGACACAGTGTTTGTGGTGCAGATGTTTGGTACACCAGCGCAGGTGGCTGCGGCGCCAACGCCCGATACTGTAACCGTTGTAACCGAGCAGGTAACCGAGCCAGTCCCCACTCCATCACCGCTGGTCGCAGCGGCTGAAGAGTCGGTGATTGAAGAACCAGTTATGGTATCAACACCAGAACCAGAACCAGTTGCAGAGGTTATCTACACGCTACCCGACACAACAGCAGTAAGTGAAGAGCTAGCCGAGGAAGTAGTTTCGGAAGCAAGTAGCACGGACCTGGCCGTGGCGGAGCAAACTACCACAACACCAACGCCAACTCCTGAGGCTGAGAAGTTTATCTCTACTTCAACCAACGCGGTGCCAGCCACCGTCGCGAGTGAGCCACCGGCTGAGGGCGAAGCAACACCACTCGATGTGTTGGCCACCTCACCACAGACGGTACTGCAGGTGCTGTATGTACTACTCAGCCTGTTTGTAGTCGCAGCACTGATGCTCTCGATCGTGATTGAGGTACGCCGCCAAAACCCAGTACAGATCGCCTACAGCTTTGGCTTGCTGGCAGTAATGGGCGGACTCTACTATCTGCAAACCCTCGTGACGACCGGCGCTACGATTATCTAGATACAAGACGTCGCCCGATCGGGCGATGTTTTGTATACTGCAGTGATGGCTAAAACTCCGACGAAGGTCACGGACATCCATGGCGCAGCGCCAGACGCAACAACACACCCGCTCTACGCCAGCCAACCGGCGGCTGGATTCCCAGCGCCGGGTGACGATTTTGTAGAGCGATCGCTCAATATCCATGATTTGGTGGTCAAACATCCAACCGCAACCTTTTTTGTACGCGTGCGGGGCGACTCAATGGAGGGGGCAGGTATCTACTCGGGTGATGTTTTGGTGGTCGACCGCTCAGTCGAAGCATACGACGGCAGTATCGTAGTCGCTGCAGTCTACGGTGAGCTCGTTGTGAAGCGCGTACGACTACAACGTAACCAGGTGACGCTCGCCTCTGAGCAAGCGGGATACGAACCAATTGCAGTTAATGAGTTGGACGACTGCTACGTTTGGGGTGTGGTGGTCGGCAGCGTGCGACAGTTTACATAGAAAAAGAGCGCCCGGTAAGCGAGCACCCGTTATTCGCCGTCCCCACTGGCTGGTTGGAATGGGTTTTGGCGCGCCTCTTTATGATCGTTGCACTGGCAGAACGTAGGGTCACCAGTGCAACCTTCTTTAGCCTCTTCGGCTGCAGGCGGGTCAACCTTTTCCTCTTTAGTTTCGGTCGTTTCGGTCATTCTTTTTCTCCTCTCACAATTATATGTCACGCAGTTCTCGTGCCAAGGTAGAAATTCCCGTAATAATGAGATTTGGTATCATTTACATATGAAGCTAATTGGCCTGCTTGATTGCAATAACTTTTTTGTCTCGTGTGAGCGACTGTTTCGTCCGGACTTACACGATCGGCCGGTGGCAGTACTCTCCGGCAATGATGGCTGCATCGTCGCGCGCAGTAATGAGGTCAAGGACCTCGGGGTGCCGATGGGCGTACCTCACTTTAAGGTCAAGGATGTGCTTAGTGAAGCGGCGGTCACCTGCTTCTCGTCTAACTTTACGCTCTACCGAGACGTCTCCAGTCGTGTCATGAGTACGCTTCGCGAGCTGGTACCCGAGGTTGAGACGTACTCAATTGATGAGGCCTTCTTCGTTCTTAACGTGCCAAACGAGGAGGCGGCCGTGGAACAGCTCCGACACATCAAACAGACGATTGAGCAACGTGTTGGCGTACCGGTTTCACTCGGTGCTGCCACTTCCAAGACCATTGCCAAGTACGCCAGTGAGAAAGAAAAACGGGGGAGCGGCGTCTGCGTGCTGGTGGGTAAAGAGTGGCAGAAGGAAACAGGTACCACCCAACTCTCGCAGGTATGGGGAATCGGCGCTCGGTTGTCTGAGCGATTACGCGAGCACAACCTGCACACCGTGGCCGATCTCTTGGCAGCTGATCGCACGCGGGTCGCAAAACTGTTTGGGTTGGGTGGATGCCGCCTCTTTGACGAGCTGTCGGAGCAGCCAGTCTACCGACTAGGTGAGCGCAACCGCCAGACGCAAAAGAGCATCATGAGCACACGCTCATTTAAGACAGCGAGCACAAAGAAGTCGGTGGTGGCAGACGCGATTTCGTACCACGTGCACCATGCTGCGGCTGAGCTGCGTGAGCTCGGGCTGCAGTGTCGCTACTTGCAGGTGCTTGCCCGCCCGAACCACTACAGCGACTGGACGCTGCGGCAGGGTAGTGCAGAGTGCACGCTACCAGCTCCGATTAGTGATACACGCGTGCTCCTTACACACGCGCACGAACTACTCGACTCGTTTTTTGATGCTGAGGTGCCGTACAAAAAAGCCGGTGTGGTCTTGGGTTGGTTTTCAGATGCGGACATCGCCCAACCAGACCTCTTTGGTGAGAGTGTAGAAGCAGCGACGGCTGAGCGAGTCCTCGATGTGTTTGATGCTATCAACCAAAAATATGGTCGAGAGGTCATCACCTTTGGACGCGCGGTGAGTGCTGGTGCGTGGGCCCCGGCCCGAGAACTATTATCCCCACGTTATACGACAAACTGGTTGGAATTACCGTCGGTTAAAGCCTAAAAGCCACAAAAGACACTTGTCTTTTGTGGCTTTTAGACTGCAATAAACAGAAGTTGTTTTGGATGTCGAATAACAACCCTTTAAAACAAAGTTTACAGCACGAAGCGCAGTTGGTTATCAACACAACCCACAAATCTAAACGTCAGTCGCTTAGTATACTTAAAAGTAGACAGTTCTCAGACATTGGCTAGTTTTGTGGATAAGGCTGCACCTTTACACAGAGCAAGCTAGCTACTCCATAATGACTGAGTGCTGGGTAGCAAGTGTTTGATATTACTCTTGTATCAACGTAGAGCAAACATTTGTGTAGTTATTTAACATTAATAAATACGTAAAGAACATGTTCGTATTAACAAAAGTTTCTGCAGTCGATCGCGGTATCGCGGCCGTGCTCGCTGTGGCGATGGTTAGTTGGGCAGTCGGTGCACACTACACTGCACAAGCCGGCGGTCTCACCAGCATCACAGACGTCCTTTCGACGTCCGAAGCTGGTGTTGTGGCAAACCACACTATCACTTTCACGTTGCCGGACAACTCACCGAGTGCCACTGGTCTCGATACGGATGACGAAATCCGCATCACGATGCCAACTGGTTACACGGTGCCAGCGCTCGTAGATAACGACATTGACGTCGCTATCAACACTACTGATGACGCTATGGCAACTGACTGGGATGTATCGGTAGCATCACAAGTGATCACCATTACCTCAACAGGCGGTTCTGCCTCAGCAGGTGATGAGATTGAGATTGAGATTGGTACTAACGCCACTAACGAGGCAACTGGTTCAAACCAGATCACCAACAACTCAGCAACAGGTAGTCAGGAGATGCTAATCGAGATCTACGACGAGGGTACCACCCTCCAGGACTCTAACAGTACTGTGCTCGTGATCGTCGATCAGGTAACCGTAACCGCAGACGTTGACCCTATCTTCAACTTCTTCGTGAGCGGTACCTCCAGCGCACTGACCCTCGACACTGAGGTTCTCACTGCAACCACGACCCCAACGACAATTCCGTTTGGTACGCTCGCACCGGGTACGCCAGCGATTGCTGCACAAGGTCTCCGTGTGGTAACAAACGCGGTTGGTGGTTTCTCAGTTACTGTGGCTACTGACCAGCAGCTCACCGCGAGTAACTTGGCAGACATCGACAGCTTCGCTGACGGTGCCGACACCAATACACCAACTGCGTGGGCGTCTCCAACCGGTACTATCGGTACTGAAGACACCTACGGTCACTGGGGTATGCGCTCATCAGACGGCGACCTCGGTACCACGTTCGCAGCGGGCTCATACGAGTACGTGCCACTGATCTCAGGTACACCACGTGAGGTCTTCAGTCACAACGATGTAACCAACGGTTACGGTTCACCAGCCGACGAAGGTTACACCGAGGTAATGTACAAGGCAGAAATCATGAGCTTCCAAGAGGCGGCCGACGATTACACTGCGACCCTTACCTACGTGGCTACGCCTGTCTTCTAATTCTTTAGAACAACCAGGTTTACCAAAAAACTCCCCTCGGGGAGTTTTTTGGTGTGGGAAAAACTGCTGCGGTACCACCAACGGTGCTATACTCTCAGAATATTACTGCGTAACTGAGATCTATGTTCATTCGCTCTACAATTTTTGTTTTACTGCTTTTGCTTGCGCAGACCGTGTTTGCGCAAAATGCTGGCCTCAGCCTCACCCCATCCATTATTGAAGAGCCCGCTGAACCGGGTGAGGCACTTACCAGCGCGGTCGAAGTTGAGAACCTAAGCCCGAACGCAGAAACCTACTACCTCTTTGCTCGCGATATCGAAGGTGTGGCTGAAAACGGCCGGCCTATGTACGTGAGCGATGGTTTTGTACCAACCGACTACAACCTCTCGCAGTGGATCGCGCTGTCGCGAACCGAAGTAGAACTGCAGCCAGGGGAGCGGGTGAGTGTACCCTTTATCATTAACGTGCCAGAGGACGCAGCTCCGGGCGGACATTTTGCGGGCATATTCGGTTCACTTGAGGCACCTGATGCAAATGTAGAAGGAGTTGGCGCTGGTGTTGGGTACCGGGTAGGAAATATCATTAACATTCGGGTAGCCGGTGACATTACCGAGGAGGCACAGATTCGAACGTTTCAGACAGACAAACTTATATATGGAGAGAAGGACGTTACCTTTACCGCCCGGGTTGAAAACCTGGGTAACGTACTAGTACGCCCAACCGGCCCACTGAAGATTACTAACATGCTCGGCGACACTGTGGCTGAGATCGTCATGAATGACAGTCGCTCAGGGGTGTTCCCACAATCGATTCGCCCGGTAACGGCTGAATGGCAAGAAAATGGTCTCGGGTTTGGACGCTACGTTGCCGAAGTGGCCATGGTGTACGGAGTGCCCGGTGAGGCGCAGTACACGATGAGCGCTAACACAACCTTCTGGGTTCTGCCGTGGGAGATTATCCGACCGCTCATGATTGTGCTCGGTGTGCTGGCACTCGTATCGTACGTTTTGGTGCGTTATTACATTAACCAGCAAGTACGCAAGCTCTCCGGTGGCCGTCGACTGGTTCGAACAACTGGTCAGGCCGGTCCGTCACCGCTTGTGCTCGCAGCCATTGTGATGCTGTTTATGACCGCGTTCGTCATCTTCTTGTTGTTGATGATCTTCGCCTAGTGCGTGTTGCTGCTCACCCTTGTGGCTGGTAGCATAGTACATAATGTATGGTTGCGACTGAACACAGCCTGTACCACAGCCTCTTACGGGTGAGTGCGCTCACGCTTACACTCACGCTGCTGTTTGTGAGTGGCACCATCCACCCGCTGACAAGTCGCGTCACCACCCAAGCCGAGCGTTACCTAGCGACCACCATTAGTGCCACCGCCGGAGTTGCGCCTACAGAACTCAACCAAATTACTGCCGCGTTAACCGAGCAGCAAGGTGAGCTTGATGAACGCGAAGCAACGCTGCGCGAGCGTGAACTGGCGCTCGGTTTGCAAGCTGCAGATCCGGAGCGCAATTGGCTGACCGCTGAACTCACCACCTGGCTTAACAGCGCGCTACTATTTATCGTACTGGTGCTCCTCCTTATTAACTACGTACTCGATCTTAGGTACCGCCGGCACGATCGTGTAGACAGTGCACAACACGCAACCTAAGCCTCGTCGCTGTACGCTACAATATAAGTATGTATTGGCGTCTTACTGGCGTGGCTCTGTTTGTTTGCGTGCTTACGTTTGTCTTCTTGCCTGGTCAGAGTCAGGCGCTTAATCTGGTGTTTTTTAGTGATACGTTATCAACGTCGGCGCCAAACGCCTATTCAAATCACACGTTTGAGTTTGAACCCAATGCGTCAATTGCGCCAAGTGGGTCACTTACTTTTGATTGGCCGAGCGATTTTAATGTCTCAGCCACCGGCAGCACCTTCGACGTGCGAAATGTTGAGCTCTTAGTGAACGGCACACCGCGCTCAGCCACCACCAGCGCCTCAGCGAGCGATGATGGGGTAAGTATCACTAGCGGTGCCGGCGGAAGCATTACGTACACCCTCAATAGCACCACCGGCATATCGGCTGGTGATGTATTGACGTTTAAGGTAGGCAATCACACCACCAACAGTTTGCCCGAACGTGTTGTTGCAGTGGGAACGTCCTCTACCACGACATTGCCAGCTGACATCCAGCCAATTCAAAACAGTAACGCGACCGGCACACACCAAATCGAACTTACTACAACCGGCGCAGCTGAACCCATTGGCGGAGATTTTGTTGTATTTTTGGTTGAGCAGGTGGGGGTGGGGCCCGTCGACACTACTGAAGACATTCCCCCGTTTCGTTTTAATGGCGCACCGTCCTCAACAATCAGTGGTACCACCCTAAATGTTGAGCTCTCGCTTGAGACCGATGAGTTTGCTAGCTGTCGGTTCAGTCGTACCGCGAGCACATCCTACAGCGTCATGACCGATGACTTTGATAGCTCGGGGCTTGTTATCCATACTGCGCTGGTAGCAGTAACCCCAGACACGATTGAAACTTTCTACGTGCGGTGTCAGGATGATGAGGGCAACACCAACTTTGACGACTACCTCATCCAATTCACCGTCCCGCCAGAACCAACTGGCGAACCAAACCCTGACGCTGATCCAGGCGGCGATGGTAGCGGCGATGGTACGAGCGGTACTGGCGGTGGTGAAGGCGACAACGACGGCACGAGCAACGACGGCGACAACAGCGGCTCTCAGAGCTCTGGCTCCGGCGGAGGCGGCTCCGGAGGCGGCGGCGGAGGCGGTAGTTCTACCGGTACCGGCGGAGGATTTGAGGACGACGGACCGTACGAGAGTGGTGACGGTCGGGTATTTGTAACCGGTACCGCCTGGCCGGGCGCTGACATTACCGTTCTGGTTGACGGGCAAATAGCCGAAGACGGTCGAGCTAATAACGACGGTGAGTTTTCTGTCTTGATCGACGAAATCGCACGTGGCCCCTACACGTTTGGCGTGTACGCCGAAGATGACAATGGCGTTAAGAGCAACACCTTCAGCACCTCGTTTACTGTCTCTGGTGCCCGGGCGGTTACCCTCTCAAATATTGATATTACCGGGACACTGGAAGTCACCCCAAATCCAGTCGATCCGGGTGTTACCGCTACTATTCGGGGGTACACTCTCCCTAACGCGCAAGTAACCATCGAAAACCGCCCCCAAAACGGCAGCGCTACGACGTTGCTCGCGAGCAGCAACAGTGATGGTTTTTACACCACCAGTCTCTCGACGAATGGTTTCTCACAGGGCACCTACGAAATTCGTTTTCGCGCTGAGCCGAGCGTCGGTAGCCCGACGGAGTTCACCGACTGGTTTTACTACGGCGTTGGACAAGAAGCTGATGTACCTATTAACGCCGACCTTAACCGCGACGGTTCGGTTAACTTGATCGACTTCTCTATCTTGCTCTTCTGGTGGAACACTAATGGTGGAGATTCAGACCCGCCGGCTGACATTAACCGCGACGGGCGAGTGTCACTCACTGACTTCTCGATCATGTTATTTAACTGGACTGGGTAGTGCCTCGAGTGTAACTATCCACGGGCTCTCTGATAGAGCACACTTTTCTAACGTAAAATACCAGTATGTCCTTTCTTCAACGACTGAAAGGTCGCGGTGTTCGTACTGATCAAAAACTGCTTTCCAGCGAGGAAGAGACCGCGATTGATAAAGTTGTACAGCTGCACGTCGATGTGTTTCAGTCTGACGATCATATTGTTATTTACGCGCCGGCGGCCGGTGCTGATATGAGCGACATTCACGTCTCGATTGAGGGTGACGCTGATATTGTCCTGCTTGAAGGCCGTCGCGTCCGCCCGGAGTTTTTAGCGTTTTCTCGAAAGCGCCCAGAAGGAGCGTTTGTAACCGAAGAGTGTGTATGGGGCGAGTTCTACCGACGAATAATCTTACCTGACAGTATCGATATTGAGGCGGCTGAAGCGAAGATTAAGCATGGTGTTTTAGTACTGAAGTTACCGCTGATGCGCGCCTACGAAAAAGAAAAAGTGAAACTGAAGATAACTCAACCAAAAGCCAAACGACGTGTGTCATAATGTTGCTAACAGTAAGGTTGTTATGTTGTTCATTCGTTCCTTCCCGTGCCGCGTACTGATTATTTTAGTAACTACAGTTGGCGCCCTTTTCCTGACCGCTACCGTGCATGCGGCAGATTTGCGTTTGACGCCGAGTACTGGTTCGTACAGCACGGGCCAGACTTTTACCGTCACCATCCAGGTAGTGCCTGGTGGCGATTCGATCAACGCCGTAGAAGCTCAGCTCTCGTTCGATTCAAATCTCTTGTCGGTTGTTAGCGTCGCTAAGACCGGCTCAGTCTTTACGCTCTGGCCAGTCGAACCGACGTTCTCTAACGGCGCTGGCACGATTACGTTTGGCGGTGGACACACTGCACCAATCACCAGCAATTCGACGTTGCTGCAGGTAACTTTCCGGGCGACTGGTGAAGGTGACGCAAGCGTTTCTTTTGACTCTGGCTCAGTACTGGCAGCCGACGGGCGAGGGACCGACGTGCTCAACAACACCAGCGGCGGCACCTTTACCATTGGTGGTGCAACCACCCCAACCCCACAAGATACGCCAAGCGAACCTGGCAACGAGGGTGGTAACGAGGCTATCACCTTCGGCGACCCGCCCCGAGCTCCTGAGGTTGGATCAACTGAATTCCTCGATCCGGATCTTTGGTACAACCGCACCGAAGGACTCTTTACGTGGGAACTTCCGTTTGATGTAGACGAAATTGCCGTTGAAATTGCCACCAGCTCAGAGAACGAGCCCAGCGAGATAATTGACCCGCCAGTCGAGGAGTTTGCGGTTTCTAGTGAGAACCTCAGCGACGGCATACAGTACCTTAGTATCCAGTTTAAGAACCAAGTAGGCTGGGGTGCAATCACGAACCGTCCGATCAAGATCGACACCACGCCACCAAAAGACTTTTTAATTGACGTGCAAACCTCCAATAGTGCAACTGGCTTCCCGCTCCTTGTGTTTGAAGCGGAAGACGCTACCTCTGGCATCGCAGAGTACGAAGTCTTCGTGGCTGATAAAGAGCCGTTTACCATTACCCCTGACGAAGCACGACTCGGGTATCTCCTTAAGGAACTTGAAGATGGCACATACACCGTGAGTGTTATTGCGACTGACATGGCTGGCAACGAAACTGAGAGCTCGGTACCGGTGCTCATTACTGCCGGCTGGAGCAAAGAGGTTGAAGTTGAAGAGAAGCGCAGCTTCCGGGCTTTCTTTACCGGCGTCAATCTGCTCATCTTCTTCTTACTCGTCATTATCGTACTGCTCCTGACGTACCTCTTCTACGAACGCAAGCGGTGGCGCATTGAAGAAGAGCGTCTACGTAAGGAAGTGCGCGAAATTCAGGACCAAATGGAGAAGATTTTCTCAGCGCTGCGCGACGAGATCCATGATCAGATCGTGACCATAACCAAGCGACCGCGATTGTCGAAAAAGGAGCGCGAAGCTGTCGAAGGTCTAAACCAAGCGCTGGAGGTCTCAGAGACCTTGATTGAGAAAGAAATCAGTGATGTAAAGAAGATTTTGAAGTAGCTCTCCACAGAAAAAATTCGTATA
Source organism: bacterium (assembly GCA_002710785.1). Taxonomy (GTDB): domain Bacteria; phylum Patescibacteriota; class Minisyncoccia; order Phycocordibacterales; family UBA918; genus OLB19. The sequence continues at coordinate 77,623 of PAMC01000016.1, read as the reverse complement.
GCCCGGCTCACAAAGTGGCGCCGGGCTATACTTATAATAGCCAGCATTCTGCCTGAATTTTGGCGGCTATGTTGGTGATGCTCTACATGGAATCGTATCACCAGTTAATTCGACGTGTATGTGTTCAAGCTGCGGTTGTGGTCGGCCTCTTGTTGCTGGCTTCGGTTGTATACGCACAGTGGTTTGAACGTAGCTCCGTCACCGTATCGACCGTCAATGTATTCCCAGGTACGGTGATGAGCAGCGGCTGGGAAAACGTCGAGACCATTCTCAACCAGAACCTTTCTGGTGATGCGTTATACCAAGATTTTAATACGATTAACTCTGCGTACTTACCACTTGAGCCAAACGTGCGCCGAGTTGAGACACTGCGCCTAAACACTCCGCCGCAAGCGACTGAGGAGACAGCCACCTCAAGTGCGAGCACTACACTGCCGGTACAAGAACCAGACGGTGAATCTGCCGAAGCAGAAGAGGTGGTAGACCCCGCTGATGAGCAGCCTGTAGCCAGTAGTACCGAAGAAGCCCCTGTTCCAGTTGCTGAGCCAGAGACAGCAACCAGTTCTGAGCCAACAATCGCTACAACCACGGTTCCCGTCACGCCACCAGAAGCCGAGACGACCCAGAGTACCTCAAGCGCCACCACGACTGTTTTACGCCGGCTGGGGACACAGTTCCAGTTTGCGTTTGCGAACTTTGTGGAGCGCTTTGCGTTTGTAAACAGTGCTACCACGAGCGACGAAAGTGAGGCAGACACTGCGGCACTTGATGAGTCGCAAGAAACCGAAGCAGCACAACCTGACCCTGCACTTGTTACAGAAGTTCTGTCCGAGAGTGAGTCAGCTGCGACAACTACCGATAACGCTACAGAGGAACTCGAAACTCCTGAAGAGAAACCAAGTAGTGCAACGAGCACGACAGAAACTGCCACGACTTCACCAACGCTAGTAGCAACCAGTACGTCACCGGCCAGCAGTGGCGACGCGGTTGCCACATCCACGCCACGCGATGAGGCGAATGTGCGTCCCGACGTGATTGACGAGACTCCAAGAATTGGCGTTGATATCAAAAATGAAGTACGCAGCTACGGCGTGACCCTGCAAGACTTCTGGCTACCCGTATTTACCGACAATGCTCAGGTGACGGGGGGGCAACTCCGACTTTCCCTAGGTGCGAAGAAGCGCAGCACTCGCCTCGACGAAGCGGCTCGCTTCACCATCCAGTACTCACTCGATGGTGAGGCTACGTGGCAAGATGGCGGTGACATCACAATTGAAGACGAGGTTAGTAACAGCATTAATGGTGACTACTACCTCTTCGCTCTGCCGTTTATCACCGACGCCGATAGCTTGCGCGATCTTTCGGTTCGCGTCGCGTACGAAGGCAAACGCAGCACACTCGAGGAGCTCTATATCGATGCCGTTTGGCTTGAGCTCTTTACTACTGCCGAGGACGAGACCCTCGACCCACTCGCGGCATTTGACGATAACTTTAGCGACGAAGTTCTGGCTGGCGATACGCTCACCCTCCCTAATGGGGAAACTATCGACTTTAGCTTTACTGACGAGAATCGTGGCGAGACGCTCATTATTAAGTCTGACGATGTGACCTACAACGGACTTACGCAAGCGACTATGTACTTTAACGTCTCTAACACGAGCGACCGGACAGATTCGTTTACCGTTAAGACGTACTTCCCTAATGGCGTTGGAGAGGTCACTGAACTATCAGTCTGGAACCAGAACCGGCCACGCGCAGTAACTATTCCGGAGTTCCGCCCGTTTGTCTACCACTGTAGCGGTGGTTGGGAGATGGCTACTGAAGGCCAGCTTGCAATCGCTGCCAGTGAAGAGACCGCCACCACCTCGAATGAAGCAGCTTTGGCCACCACGAGCGCAGCTGCGTCAGGAGCGGAGTCTTCTGACCAAACCTCAACCACTACTGAGCCAACTCCTGAGACGAGTGCAGCAACAAGTAGCGGGACGACCGCAGTACAATCACGTGCGCTGGACCTACGTCCGTTTACTCAAGCAACCGCAACGAGCGCCGCTACCAGCAGTACGGAGACTGTCGCTGCCAGTTACTGGTGCCCGAGTACTCAACAGGTGCAGCAGTGTGACGTGCTCGGCAGCGAGGAGACTGAGTGTCGGATTACGCAAAAGCGAGTCGCTGAACACGCAAAAACCGTGTACCGACGTGATTGGCAAACTGCCGAAGTCTCTACTGACGCTGTGCCTACTAACACCAGTCGATTGGCTCGGCTCGGTGGTTTGCTCGGGGTAGCCCCAGCGGTAAAGGAGGTGCCACCGCAGTTTGAGGTACGCACCGAAACTCCAGAGTCCTTCACCATCCAGGCAGGTGAGACACGGTACTTTAAGATGGATATTGAATTTCCAGCCTTTTCAAGAGGTGAGTTTTGGATCGAGGCAGTGGGAACCCAAGAGTACGGACTCCTCGACCCATTCTGGAACAGTGACTGGACGTACCGGATTCCAATTGAGATTGATAACACCAGCGGCACCACCGATTTGACTGAGCATCAGGTATTCTTACAACTTGATAGCGCTTTAAGTGACTTCTGGAGCAACGTGCAGAGCGATGGGTCTGACATTCGTTTTGTCCAAGAAATTACCAGCGGCAATCTCTACCAGTCCACTACCACGCAGTTTGAAAATCCGTATGACCCAGCGTGGAGCGAACGCACCGCGCTCATTGTGCAAGCGAGCGCAGTACCTGGTGCCCTAAGCAGTTACCCAGTGTTTGTTGACCTCTCAACACTAGGCGCAGACTTCTGGAACACAGTACGCAGCGATGGTGGAGACATTCGTATTACTAAAGCAGATGGTGTAACCGAGCTCCCACTCTCAGTGGTGGAAATTAATACCAACACCCGAACGGGTGAATTGCACTTCTTGGCCGACTACATTTCGGGTGCCCAAGATACGGTTTTTCATATCTACACCGGCAACGCAAATGCTACCGCCCGTGCAGTGAGTGATCCGCTCGGTCGAAACGCTGTTTGGGCTGATTTTGAGGCGGTGTACCACTTTAGTGACAACGCCACCACTACCGGAGACACCTACACCGACCAAACGGGTAACGGTCGTGACCTTACTATTACTACCGCCAACGTTGCCACCACCACCGGGGCCATGGGTAGCGCACTCGACCTTACCGTTACCAGCAGCGGCCACCTTACCGCAACGGGCTGGAACTGGGCGTCGAGCACGGACCTCGTCTCGAGCGGGCTTTACCAGCAGGGAGCAGCCAGCGCGGAAGCGATTTGGCAGTGGGGTACAAACAACAACCCTAACTGGATGTCGTACATGCCGTGGTACAACAACGGCACAGCAACTGGCCGGGGGTACCTCTACTTCGGTCAAACCTCAAATGCTATTTGGGACCGCACTGGAATTGTTAACGCTTGGACACACTTTACGACAGTGAGTGAGACCACTATTGGCGGTCGGCACGTGATCTACGAAGACGGCGTTGAGCAGTTGACAGCACTGCAAGACATCGCCGACCCATACAACTTGAACAATCTGCAGGTCGGTCGCTACACGACTGGTGGCTCGTATAACGGCTACATCGACGAACTGCGCTTTACCACGCGCGACGACTTGCGAACCGACGGCTGGACCGCCGCCGAGGCAACAAACCACCGCAATCCAACTACGTTCTACGCGACGAGCAGCACACTGCTAGCTGGTGGCACATCGCTTCCGGGCTGGTTCAACACAAGTTGGAACAACCGTCAGCGCATTACCGTACCAGCCAGCGAGAATCTAACCGACTTCCCAGTCTACGTCGACTTGAGCATTCTCGGCAGCGCCTTCTTCAACGACGTTGCAACCGACGGTCGCGATATCCGCGTGATTAGCGAAGATGGTCAGACTGAGTACCCGTACGAACTGGTAGCAATTGATACTGGCGCGAACACGGGTGAGCTTTACTTTAAGACCAATCTCACCGCGGCTGCCGATACTAACTACTACATCTACTTTAATAACCCGGACGCCACTGCCTACGCCCGCGATGATACGTATGGCTCAGAGAACGTGTGGACGAACAACTACCGCGCGGTCTACCACCTTGAGGAAGATGCAGCTGGTACCGGTAACAACAATCTCTACCTCGACTCGACCGCTAACGAGTACCACGCTGACGACTACAACACATCTGACGATAAGACCGGTCTCTTTGGGGCTGGGCAAGAGTTTGGCGACGATCAGACTGACTACATCCGTCTGCCAAAAGAAGTCATCGACGGTCTCACCAACATCAGTACCTCTTGGTGGCACGAGAGCAGCAACATTAGTGACATGACGCTCCTCAGTGGTGCCAACAGCGGACAAGCCAACGAATACTGGGATCGACTCGACAATAACACGTTACTTCGTTTGTACTCGCAAGGTGGCCAAGAAACTGCGACGCTCGACAATGGGGCTACGTACAACGATGGCAACTGGCAGTACTACATGACCATTCGTGATATGGACAACCAAGAGAAGTCGGTTATCCGCAATGGCCTGCGCGATGCGCAAAGTCCGATTACAGCCAGTCCGGTCATAGCCACGACAAGTATCGACAGCGGCGGTCTTTTAATTGGACAAGACCAAGACATTGTCGGTGGTAACTTTAGTACTGCTGAGAACTTTGAGGGACAGCTCGACTCGTTCCGCATCTCCGACGTGGTACGCACTCCAGAGTGGGCGAGTGTCATCTACGACAGCATGAGTGATAACGCAGGCTGGCTTGCCACATCTAGTGCAGAAGCGCTCACGGTAACAGACTTTGTTGAGCTTGACTTCTGGCTCCAGCACTACGACTACTCCGGCCAAGAGAGTGACGTGTGGGTGCAGGTAGAATCGTTGCCAGCAGGAGCAAAAACCACCATCTGGCTCTACTACGGCGCATCGAGCGTGACTAGTGCGAGCGATGAGTTGGCCACCTTTAGCTACGATACTCCACAAGACCTTTACTACGTCGTTGATAATAGCGGGGCCGATGATATCTCGGTCATTAGTTTGATTGACAATAACGAGGTAAGTATTGATGGCGGTAGTACCGTTACACTCGACGCAGGCGACCGCACGGTTTTTAGCACGTTTACCGGCACGTCGGTTATTAGTGCGAATGGCCCGATTTCTTCAACGGTCTCACACACCAGTAATGGCAACAGCGATACACTCGTGCCGATTTCGTTTGCAACGACTACCCACATTGGCGCCACCAACCGCGACACGAACCGCTGGTACGTGTACGCACCATTTGCCAGCACTTCGGTAAGTACGTTTATTGGCTCGTCGGGCACCGCCAACCAAACGCAAAGTATAGCAACGAGCGCGGTTGCAACTTTTACGGCTGACCCGTCAAACTCCGGTAACGCCAACGATGGTGACGGTGTAATGATTGAGGCGACCAGTCCCGTACTCGCGTTTCACCGGTCAACGTCACCAGGTGACGGGTATGCACTCTACCCACCAACCATGGAACCAATTTATGGTCATGACTCAAACTATGTATTCGCCGGTGGTACTGGTACAACCAACGCCGATTACTACTGTAGCGACGATACAACCTCAGGCACTGAGCCACTGACGCGCGGTGACCGTCAAGTGGTTGATGGCTGTACAGCGGCGGCTCAGTTTGACGGCGATTCGGTCCGGTTAGTTGCTCAAAGTGAGCCGATTGCAGCAATCCAGCAAGCCGACTCTGACGGCCGTGAATCGGTCGCGTTCTGGTCGGAGCGGGAGTTTGGTACTGAATTTGCGCTTACCAACGATGCCCAATTTGTGGCGGTAGCCTGTAGCCCACGATTTGGTACCGCGACAATCGAGATTATCAGTCCGGCTGGTACTACGGTGACATCAGGTTCGTGTGGGGCTGGCGGTGACTATCCAGGCACCATACACTTTGGCGATTCAGGTACGAACAGTAACGTTACGTACACCGAAGGACATACGGTAGTTTCAACCAATGGAGTGCCAATTTACGTCATCTACGAAGACGTGTCTGTTGATAGTGAAGAAACCAACGTCACCGGCACTGTGCAGGCGAGGAAGTACGGAAACGTCTTTGGTGCCTCATTTGGGGCTCAAGAGTTGGCTAATGACGCCCGCTACGAGCAGCGCTCATTTGCGTGGTACCAAAACGAGGACGTTTCGACCCCAACGAGTACCTGGTCGATTGGTAGCGGTGAATTCGTGAGTGAAGGCGAGGATATTCGAGGTGCAGGGGCAGTCGACAACGGAGATATCTTGCGGCTGCGCATGAACTTAGCTGCGAGCAATGCGACCGGTACTGAAGACTCGTTGGCATTTAAGCTACAGTACGGCACCGCCACTCAAGATCAGTGCTCGCTCATTACTGAGTGGCTTGATCTGGCCGAGCAGAGCAGTACCACCGCAGCTTTTGCTGGTTTTAATAATGCCAGCGTTGGCGACGGTACCACCTTGGCAACCACCACGCTTACCGATTCAACGGTGCTCGGTACCTACGAAGAACGAAATCTCTCAAACGTGCTACCAAATGACGTAGGCGTCGGTGAGGTGGTGGAGTTTGATTGGGTTATCACGGCAGTGGATGTTGGCATCAATACCAACTACTGCTTCCGGATGGTACGAGCCACCGGAGGGGAGCTGCAAACTTACACGCTCTATCCGCAACTTGAGACAGCCGGTCCGCCAAACGTACCGCAGCTCATTTCGTATTTTGATAATGCCCACATCGCTGACCTCGACACCCAGCTGACGTTTGTGACTACCGACAACGCTGGTGACGAGATTGACTACCAAGTACAAATTGACACGGACCCAGCTTTCCCGTCGCCGGTGGTGGATGTTAACTCAGCCGACAGCTTCCTTGACTTTGAAAACGTTGCGGATGCGAGTGACAAAGCCCCGTTTGTGAGTGGAGCAACAGTCCGCTTTACAACGCCGACGACGTTGGCCAGTAGCACAACGTACTGGTGGCGAGTTCGCGCCAGTGATCCAGACGGCTCAGCAACCAGCAGCGCCTGGTCAACTCCGTATAGCTTCACCACAAACCCGACCTTAACGGTGACCGAGTGGTACCAGACCACTGGTGATCAATTCTCAACCGACACGTTGACGGCTGGACTGAGTACCACTACCGGCGCAGTGACGGGAGCGACCGGCACTATTACCGGCACCGAAATCGACTTTGATGACGCGCTCATTGGCAACGCGTGGGGAGAGGTGTTCTGGAGTGATACTGAAACCGCGGGCACCATAACCATTCAGGTTGAGTACAACAATAATGGGACTTGGACGTTGGTGCCAAACAACCTCATCGAAGGCAACTCGGCTGGAACTACCACGAGCCCGATTGATATTTTGGCGCTCGATACTAGCACCTATAATGAATTGCGGTTAGTGGCCAATTTTGCCGGTAGCACGCTCTCGCTTGAAGAGTGGGGTGTGCGTTGGGCGCTGCGCGTTGAAACGCCGGTCTTGGGTGATCTGTTTGATAACCAAAAAACTGCCGAGACATTGCCAACGTTTGACTTTATCTCGAGCGATCCGCAGGGCGATGATCTAGAGTATGAAATCTCTTTTAGTACTGACCGTACGTTTGAAACCAGTTCTTCAACCTACAATTCGAGCACCAGCCCTGGCTTTGCAAACTTAAGCGATGGTGGCGATACCAATCCGTTTACATCAGGTGACACGATTACCTACACCAAACAAGCGGGAGAAGCTTTCGTGAACGGCACCACGTACTGGTGGCGCACTCGAGCGAAGGACCCTAATGGCGGCGATGCCTGGTCTCCGTGGTCTGAAGCAGACGCGTTTACGATTGACACCAGCGTTACCGTCTCGACCTGGTTCCAGACAACGGATGAGCAGTTTGAACAGGGAACACTTGACGGTACCGTCGCGACCAGTGGTGCGGTGACGGTATCACCAGAGTTTGGCGAGTACGGTACCGTCAGCCTCACCGATAATAACTGGACGGAGGTGACTACCTTGCGTAGCTACCAGAACATGGTGGTAGTAGCCTCGCCAGAGTATGACGGTAGTTCCTACGGTAACAACCGCAACGCCCGAGTCCGCAACAAGACCGCAAACACCTTCGAAATTAAAGTTGACGATTACACCAATGCCTTTACCGGCAGTACCGATGTTGACTATATTGTAATGGAAGCTGGTACGTGGACCCTGGACGAGGGTGGGTCGGGTATACAAGTGATTGCTGGCACGGCCGCTAATGTGTCAGCCGTGCAGGCGCGTCCATTCCAGAATGACATCGGTACTGAGATCGATTACTCCAGCAACCCATTCATTAACCCACCGGTCGGCATCGCAACTGTGGCATCCAACAACGACTCTGATTGGATCGGTACCCACATCGACGGTAACGTTAATACCAACGGTAACGGCAACGGCCCTCGCGACGATGAGATCGAAGAGGACGGAATGCAGATTGCCCTCAACGCTAGTTACGATGGCGTAACGAGCCACGGCGCTGAAGACGTCGACTACGTCATTATGGATGTTGCTGACGGCACCATCAACGGCGCAGACTTCGAAGCCTTTAACTCGAGCGATTCCGTTGATGATACACAAGGTCAGGGTGGACACAATCAAAGCTTCCAAACCGGCTTTGGCAGCACACCACAGGTGACGCTCGTCCATAACAACGCGGAAGACGGCGGCGACGGCGGTTTCGGTATAAAAGATACTTCCGGTACCAATAACGCTAGCCAGATTTTCCTGAGTCTCATGGAGGACGGTTTAGGTGCCAACGGACACACGCAGGAGATCGTTTCGGTAATCGCGTTTGAGGCGAGCTCAGGGCTCTTAACGCGCGCTAACGCGGGCACGCTCTCAGGTACCATTGCCGGTGAGCCGGTTATCTTTAGTGACGGCGCGGGACCAAAGTTTGAGAATTTTGATTGGACTGACAGCACACCAGCTACGAGTGATATCGTGTATCAGCTGCAGTACCAGGTCAGTGCCGACACTTGGGCACTCATTCCGGACAGCGCTATCCCCGGTAACTCGGTTGGTACGACAACAGGCCCAATCGACCTTACCAACGTCGACATCAATATTTACGACACTATTCGACCGTACGCGACGCTTACTTGTGGCGGCGGTAACTGCCCTGAGGTGCAGGACTGGCAAGTAGAGTGGAGTGAGGGTGTGACCATGAGCGGCAACATTTTTGAGAACGACCGGATCACTCCGGTAGCGAGTGGTACCGTCCGCGCAGCAGTTAACGGTGTGCTCTTAAGCGCTACCGGCACCATCGCTAGTGGCACCTGGAGCTTGCCAAACGTGACCGCGTTTGCCGGCCAGACGGTGCAGGTATGGGTCGATGGTGCAGCTGATCCAGACGAGGCGGTTACTGCCTTTGTCTACGACGGCTTGGGTGACATCACTGGTGTGACGCTTTATGAGGGCCATCTCGCGTTTGATGCCGATGAGACAGGAACCGTTGATGTGTCTGGTTTAGCGCTCTACGACAATAGTATCTCCGCCAACGAGGATATCTTCTTCAACGTCGATCTGGCTAATAATCTCGACGTTTGTGCAGTGGGTACGTGTGGTGATTTTAATATCTACGTGGCGGCCAACCAAGAGTTTAGACCGTCGAGCAGTACTGCGGCAGTTATTACTACTCACGACATTGTTAATGACGGCACTCTGACGCTCGACAGTAACACACTTGAGGTGTCTGGTTCCTGGATTAACACGGCCACTACCTCGGTGGCAGCGGCGACGGTGGCCTTTAACGCACTTGTTGGTACCGAAACCATTATTGACCCATCCGACCCACTGGCCTTTAACAGCCTCACCTTCGGCACTTCAACCAGTGTGGCGCAGTGGGACATTAGCGCTGACCTTGATCTCTCAGGCAACCTCATTGTTGCCGCCGGTACATTTAATCGAGGCACGAGCAGCATTGCAGTAGCTGGTGATGTGCGCACCTACGCGGGTGCACAGTGGAGTGGTGTTGGTACCACTACGTTTGACGGTAGCGGCAGTTCGATATGGCAAGATCTCAATGCTTCAACTTCGTTGCAAAATATTGGCATTGTGGTCGTTGATGGGGCAAGCAAGACGATTGTAGTCGATACGGCAGCTGCTGCGTACGACGTCAACATCGGTGCTAACGACACACTCAACGGTGGTAGCGATACCCTGATTCAGGTTGGTGGTGATTGGACAAATAGCGGTTCGTTTATCGCCGGTACCAGTGAAGTTGAGATCGTACCTGATGATCGTACGTACCCAGGTATTATCCCAGGCTCAAGTGATTGGTACAGTGACACTGACTTCACCCAGCGACTACCAATTGCGCTACAGGCCAGTGAGATTGATTCGAGTCTCACGAATTTCCCTGTCTACGTTGACTTAAGCACGCTCGGCAGCAGCTTCTGGGGAGCAGTTAAAAGCGATGGTGGCGACATTCGCATGACTACCGATGACGGCCAGACAGAAATTGCGGTTGAGGTCGTAAGCATTAACTCCAACACGCAGACAGGTGAGTTGCACTTCTTGGCCCCATCTGCAAGCAGTACTGGCGACACCACGTTCTACCTCTACTTCAATAATCCAAGTGCCAGTATGCCGGCATCGTTTAGTACCTACGGCAGTGAGGCGGTATGGGTAGATTTTGATGCGGTGTACCACTTTGAAGTGGCGACGACTGGCGTAAATACTATTGTGCCTGATGCTACTGCCAATGGGTACGATCTTACTATCACGGGAGCGGATATCGCCACCTCAACCGGCCAACTCGGCACAGCCATTACCCTCGTCGGTTCGAGCGGTATCTTGACCAACAGCTGGAGTTGGGCAAGTGGCGATCGTCTCGAGTCGTCGGGTTGGTACAAGCTGAGCGCGGCGAGCAGCGAGGCATTGTGGTCGTGGGGTACCGGCGCCGATATGAACTTCATGCCGTGGTACAGCGGCACGCAGCGCGGCTACCACCGTTTCGGCTCGACGGCTGGCGCGTTTACCTTTGACTTTACGCCACGTGACACCGTGAACTGGCAACACTTCACAACTGTTGGCCCAACCAGCACGAGCGAGCAGGTGATTACTTACATCAACGACATTGTGCGTGATAACCCGACACAAACTGCTGCCGATCCATCTGGCGGAGCGCTTCAGCTCGGTCGCTACACCACCGCTGGTTCGTGGGAGGGTGAAATGGACGAGCTTCGCTTTGCGCAGAGCACACGCGGCGCCGACTGGGTTAGTGCTGAGTACAGTAACCAGAGTGACCCGACAGCGTTTTACGCTACCTCAAGCGTTGAGACGTACGTGCCGGACATTATCCCTGATGCGCCGTCGCACCAAATTACCACCGGTGGCTCAGCGTTTTACGCCCTGACACTCAATGACGCAACTACTACCCCGTACTTTAGTGACGCGGCAGTTACGGTTGATGATGACTTCACTGTTGCAACTGGTACCGTTACCTTCCCAACGACAAAACTAACTGTTGGTGGGTCGTTCCTCAACCAAGGCACGTTCATGCACAACAACGCTGAGCTCGAGTTTACAAGTAGTGCAGCAGAAACGGTTACGTTAGGCGGCACCACCTTCTTAAATATCTTAGATGATGTCACCTTTGACGGCAGCGGCAGCTGGAGTATTACCGATACGCACGCCACCGCTACTGGTGCAGTAACTATAAGTGACGGTACCGTTACCTTCCCAAGCGGCAATCTGTCGATTGGCGACACGCTCACGGTAACTGGCAGTGGCTCGTTCTCTAACAATGGCGGTTTGGTCCTCTTTAGCTCGACGAACGAAGAACAAGTACGCACTAATGGCTCAGCCTTTAATGATGTACAGTTTGGAACCCTAAGCAGCTTGCCGTGGTATGGCAGTGGCTGGAACGAACGGGTAGCGCTCACGATTGCACCAAACACGGTAGAGGCCTCACTTAGTGATTTCCCGGTTTACGTTGACCTCAGTACCCTTGGCTCCGACTTTTGGAATGGAGTGGCGAGCGATGGCGCTGACATTCGTGTCGCAAACGGCAGTGGGTTCGTTGCGTTGCCGGTTGATGTGGTTGAGTTTGATGCGGTGGGTGAGACCGGCGAACTCCACTTCTTAGCCGATAGTATCAGTGATACAGCAACGACGACGTTCTACATCTACTTTGCAAACGCCGACGCAACTGCACCGGCTTCCGATAGTGCTTACGGCTCAGAAGCGGTGTGGGATAACTACGAGGCGGTGTACCACTTCCACGAGGATCCAACTATCAGTATTACCGACGAAACAGGCAACGGCCGCGACCTTACTCCAGCCATTGGTACACCAGCCACAACGACCGGTACTCTTGGCACAGCCCTTGATACCACTAGCGGCAATGTTCGACTCGAGAACGCCGGTTGGACCTGGCCAGCCGGAGAAGACATGGTTTCATCTGGTTGGTACTTCCAGTCGGCGGTCGATACGGGTGCATTGTGGCAGTTTGGTGTAGCGGTGGGCGGTAGTGAGGATACCTACCTGCACTACCTACCGTGGTATGACAGTGGCGATCGAGGCTACTTCCGATTTGGTGAGACGTCCGGTAGCGACTTCCGCTTCACGCGCAACAGTACTATTTGGCACCACTTTACTACCGTCGGTCGTGCTGCGATTGGCGAGACTAACCAAATCTACGAGGATAATATTCTTCGTGACTCGGTGACACAGACAGCCGATGGAGAGAATCCTTCGAATACTGGCTTGCGGGTTGGTGCGTACCAGACTACTGTCTACATGGATATTCAGATTGACGAGCTGCGCTTTAGCAGCACCACGCCATCTACTGCCTGGATTGATGCTGAGTACACCAACGGCAACACACCAACAGCGTTTTATGGTGTAGCTGCGAGCAGTGAGAGTTTCACTGACGCGGTACCGCGCTTTATCTTAAAAGAGTCCACTACCGATATAGACGGTAACGTGGTGGTGCAGAGTTCTGAGCTTATCGCGCCAAATGACACGTTAACCATTGGTGGCTCAATGACCACCCTCGACGGTCTCTTTGATGCTAATACCGCTACCACCACCTTTGATAGTTCAGCTGGTAACGAAACCATCAGCATCGAAGACAACAGCTTCTACAACTTGGTCTTTGATGCCGCGGGTGGTGACTGGACTCCGAGCGGCAATGTTGATGTTGTTAATGACGCACGGTTGGTTAACGGTACACAATTCACACTCGCCCCTGACGCGGTTATGACCGTTGGCGGCATCTTCACAAATAGTTTTGCTAGTACTAGTACTACCTGGACCGACAGTACTATTGTTCTCACTGGTGGCGACTACACAATTACCGGCCGCCTCGACGACGGTGACGACTACGGCACGATTCAGGTATCTAACGATTCCGACATCGTCATTTGGAACTCAACCATCGCTACGTCGACCATTCTCGATACCTCATCGCTGTATCTCCCAGACTTTGGTGGCACTAATGGTTTGCTGCGCGTCTATGGTGAGTACCAGCGTATGAGTGGTACCGAACACTGGAGTTATGCTACCGACTTTGATGGTACCGATCTTACAGGCGGTAATGAGCGGCCGGTTACGGTAGAAATTGGTAATGGCTCTGAGCTCACCTTCGGCACCAGTACTACGTTATCGGTCCTCGGTGATGCGACTAGCACCACCACCGTGTCCGTATTGTTTGGTCTCTACCAACTTAATCTTGAAAATGCCACCTTTGCGAGTCAATACGCAGACTTTAGCGGGATGGGTGCAGAAGGTATTGAGTTGCGCAATGGCACCACGATCAGTACGCTCACACAAACTGACATAGCGGTACCAGCTGGACGCACGGGTATTACGGTTGACGCAGCGACCATGAACGCGCAGCCATCTTCGGTGTTTACCGGCGTGTCGTTTGCCTCAACCACGGCCACCAATGTTTACAGTGCAGATTGGAACAGTCAACTAACGCTCACTGTTCCAGCTAGCAGCACCCTGAGCACGCTCACTGAGTATCCGGTCTACGTCAATCTAGCCAGTCTCGGCAGTGACTTCTGGAGTAATGTTAAAAGTGACGGTGCTGACATTCGGGTAACTACAGCTGGCGCCAATGAACTTCCGATTGATGTGGTCGAAATTAATACTACAACCCAGACCGGTGAGCTCCACTTCTTAGCCCCAGCCGTGAGTGCCGCGCAGGATACTACCTTCTACATCCACTACAACAATCCAACGGCTTCAGCGTACGCCGCTACTTATCGCTACGGCTCAGAAGCGGTGTGGGATAACTACGAGGCGGTGTACCACTTCAACGAGGATCCAACCGTGAGTATTACCGACGAAACAGGCAACGGCCGCACTCTCCTCCCGGCGGTTGGTACCGCAGCAACAACTTCGGGCCAGCTGGGTCAGGCGGTAGACACCACCACCAGCAACGTAATGCTCCAATCTGCCGGCTGGACGTGGACCTCTGGCGATGACCTCATCTCCTCAGGGCTCTACTTCATGACCAACACTGACACTGGTGCGCTGTGGCAGTTTGGTACCGGTAACGGCACCAACAACGGCACCTACCTCGCGTTTATGCCGAACTACGATCTAACCAACCGCGGGCGACACTTCTTTGGTATTACCAGTGGCGGTGAGTACACTGTGAGCCCGTACAACAACACTATCTGGCACCACTTCACCACGATTGGACGAGCTACCGATGGTGAGAACAACCTCATCTACGAAGATAATACGCTGCAAGATACAGTGACGCAGATTAGCTCATCACAGAATCCATCCAACACTGGCCTCAAGATTGGTCGCTACCAGGGCGGTACGTACGGTGAGATTCAGGTCGATGAGCTGCGCTTTGCTACCAGTACCCAGGGCACAGACTGGATCGACGCAGAGTTTAGGAACTTCCTCCAACCGGATGAGTTTTACGCTACCAGTACGGTTTCTACAGCAGCCGGCGCTAACGTCACCACTGACGGTACCCCGAGTACGTACTGGCTCTTTACTGGCGGCGGTGGCGATCGTTACGGTGAGGCGTTTGACGCCGACGATGGCGACCCAGGCTCTATCCAGTGGGACGATAGTAACTACAACATTAGTATCAGTGGCGTAGTGTACGCCGATGATGGTGTGACGCCGATGGGTGCTCCAGTCTGTAACAATAGTACAGCCGTCGTCACGGTGGTAATTGATGGTGGCACGACCTACCAAACGTCGTGTGATGCAGCAACGGGTGCATACGAAGTAGCTGGCGTGACCTACGTTGGTGAACCTAAGATTACCGCCTTCTTAAGTAGTACCGCCAGCAGCTCTGAAGTAAACGTGGCAATTCTCGATGAGACGAGTGGTACTGGAACAGTCACCAGTAACCTGATGAACGTAACGCGACCAACCGTGGTTGATAATAGCGTCTTGGTCCTCATCGCCGGTAAAGACGATGAGCCGCTCATTAATACGCTTGGCGGTTGGACGGCGATAGATAGTTTTGGTAACACGACAGGTGATGATCTTGCGAGTGGCGCGTGGTACAAGGTGGTGGCTGATGCGAGCACCGAGCCAGCGAGCTACGATTTCCCAGTTACCGACAACAACGAGACGTACAACTACTGGATGGGCAGCTTACTTAACGTGGACACAGCTAGTCCGCTTGCGGCAACAACTAACTGGAGTAAGTTGCAAAACGAGTACGATCCAATAGCACCCACTGCCACCACTACGATCGACGGCTCACTGGTGATTGCAGCTGCACACGTATTTAACGACACTGACGTGGCGGTACCGAGCGGTAATTGGGCGACACGGGCACAAAACGTTGTAGACGGCACCAACCATAACCTTGGCGTTGTCTCGCGTGTGGCCCGACCAGCAGGCGCGACCAGTACGGCGCAGTTTGGTAACGTCACTATTGGTCGAGAATCACAGGTGATCCAGATGTCATTTAACCCGGACGCGAGCCCAACCGCTACTGGTACCGCAATTGCTGCAGTTGTAACCAAGACACCGCTTGGTGCAGCAGCACAACCGTACAAAACTATTAATTTGGTAGACCAGCGAACTGCGGTGGGTACGGTGGCCAACGGTGCGACCTTTACTGTCGAGCGTCCCGAGGTGGAGAATGGTGATGTGTTGATTGCTATTACTGCTCGTGAAGACGAGTTTGACATTAGCGCACCGTCTGGTTGGCAGTTAGAAGGGGAGCTCGGACTGACTACCGGCAACGATATGTACACAGCGGTCTGGTCGCGAGTGATTACCAACGCCGCCACTGAAGCTGAGACGTACGCCTTTACGAATAACGATACTGCCGGCACCGAGGAGTTTAGCGCTTGGATTGGGGCGTACCGCGGGGTAGACACCAGCGATATCTTTGATACTGACCCAGTCTGGAGCAACGAGCAGAATACTAGCTCACCAGTTGCGCCTGGTATTACGACCACTAACGACGGGTCGTACGTGCTGGCAGCCTGGTACGTCATTGACGACAATGATCTCGTTGGACCGACGTCACCATGGAGCACCATTCTGCAAGATGCTCGACAAGGAAGTCGCAACCTGCTTCTCTCCTCGCAACTACAAACGAGCGCTGGTGCAACCGGCGACGCGACCGCAACTGGCGGCTCTACCGACGATGTGAATGTTGTGCAGTTTGCGCTTAAACCAGCGTCGGTGTCAGTTCTCGACAGTATCAGTGACTTCGATCTCTACCAAAATCGAGTTATCGTGCGACACGAAGACATCAGCCCGCTTTCGATTGCGGACATGAACATCTTCGATAGTGGAGATAATGGAGATGTGCCATTTACCGTCTCTACCAGTACGACCCCAGACTCACTCACTGTAAGCGCGAGTAGCGGCCTGATGGTTTGGAATAGTAAGACCTTTACCGGCAATGGCGACATCACCCTGGCTGGCTCTGGCGGATCTACCCAAGATGGCTCACTCTTGCTTGGGCCATCTGCCACCTTAAACATGAGCGGTACCGAAGTGCTCACTATCGGCGGCTCGCTCTATCTTGATACTGCTGCCACCTTCAATACGCCGAGTTCAACTGTGCTCTTCACAGCCACCACCACTGGTCAATCAATTGCCAGTGCAGCGAGCAGTACCCTAGCCTTTACGGCCGTGTCGTTTACTGGAGCTGGTGGTGGCTGGGGTGTACAAACGCCAATTACGGTGATTAATAATCTCACTGTTGCTACAGGTACACTCAGCGGTACGAGCGATATAACCATCACCAACGGTAACTTCACCGGCAACGGCACAGTGGCCATGGTCAATGGTACGGTGGAGATTGATCGCACCAATACCTTAGGCGGCACCACCCCGTGGCAGTTCTACAACTTAGTACTCGGTGATGGTGTGACCGCTACTCAAGTGACGACACCGTTTGGTAGTGCAACCACGACGGTGCGCAATCGACTTACCATCGACTCTGGGCACCTCTTAGACGCTGGGAGTTCACAGTGGGACCTGACGGGTGACGGTACCGTATTTGTGGAGGACGGCACCTTCTTGGAAGACACCAGTCGTATCACGTACGGAGGCAACAGTACCGTAACCAGGACGGCCTACTTCGACCTTGCTGTCGAAGCAGCAACGGGTAGCACTGCTGTCACAGCCCCGGTAACAGGATTGCAGGTGTTTGGTGATCTAACTGTCGGCAGTCGCGGTACGACTACGTTCACGCTCGACACCAATGATCCATTAACGGTAGTAGCGGGCGATACTTACATTGGCGCTCGCGGTACGCTTGAGGCTAGTGATACCAGCAGCCTGCAGCTATTCGGTAGCTACGATAACGACGGCGTCTTCACGGCCAACGGCGGCTTGGTAGAGTTTTTGCAAGCGACCGGTACGGCGTCGGTCGCGGCTGGCGCTTCCGATTTCTACGATGTGAGCGTGGCCGGCGGCGGCACCTACCTCTTTACCGAATCCGCAACTACTACCGGTGACTTTAGTTTGACGAGCGCCTTCACCTTTACACTACAGCCAGGCAATACGCTGGCAGTTGGTGACGTGTTTACCAACACTGTCAGCGGGGCAAATACGAACTGGAGCAATTCCGTTCTGAAGCTGTTTGGTAATACGGCGTATGAGGTAAATACTAAGACTGACGCTGATGACTACGCTGAGCTCGTTGTCGATAATGGCACTCAACCACGATTCTGGAACAGTAGCTACAGCACGACGACCATTTCTGCGAGCAGCTCACTTTACTCGATGGATCACAACGACGTTGCTGGTGATCTATATATCTTTGGAGCGTACAGCAATGCTTCGTACACCGATTCGTGGAGCTACACCACCGATTGGGATGGTGCCGCCCTTGGTTCACCACGCCAAGCTGATGTGTACGTCGAAGGGGGCGGAAGCGTCACGTATACTGGTGGTAGCCTCGACGTTATGGGTTCCACAACCGCGTCGACGACAATCCAAAACCAAGGCAGTGGCGAGTTTAGCTTTACTATTGGCGGTACCGCGAGCACTGAATGGCTCGACGCTGAACCACGTGACGTTGATAGCGCGGGTCTCTCATTTACGGGCACACCGACAGTGGTGAATATCGTAAATGTTGATTGGCTGGTTGACGATAATAATGCGAGTGCGATGACAGTGGCTGGCAGCGTGATCGACGCGAACCCAGCCAAGAACTTTGATCGCAACACCTTTAACGAGAGTGGTGTGACGAGCCCGGTAAACGTCACCACTTCGGGAGTTTCGGTTTCATCGTGGCGCTTCACAAACCACACCGGTAACCTCGACGGTGAGGCGTTTGACGCCGACTCAGGTGATCCTGGCGAAATCGTGTGGAGTGACTCAGCTGCGCTTATCTCAATTTCCGGAAATATCTACAATGACGAAGGGACTAGCTGGTACACCCAGTGTGACGGCAGTACCCCGAATGTGCGGTTGGTGGTAGCTGGTCTAACGAGCGCCAGCACTACCTGTGCCTCGGGTACTGGTGCGTACACCTTTACTAATGTCGGCTTTGGACCGTCTGACAGTATCATCGTGTACATCGACGGTGAGAGTGAGGCCGGCGCGACAGTGACTGCTGATCCGATTTCAAACATTCTCAACATGGATGTCTACGTCGACCGCGTGATTGTGCGACACGAGAGCACGGATGCTATACGCATTGCTGACCTGGCTGTGTGGGATAGTAGTGACGATGCTGACATTCCATTCACTGCAACAACTGGCGGTACCAACACGGTATCCTTCCCGACAGACACAAAACTCATTGTGTGGGATAGTAAGACCTTTACCCCTGACGGTGATGTCACACTCAGTACAGGAACTGCTAGTCATGCCGGCACACTCGAACTACAAGCCAATGCCACGTTTACCGGCGCAGGCAGTGAGTCGCACACGATTGGCGGCGAGCTCCTAAGTGGCGCTGGTGCAACACTGGCGCTCAATGACGCTGCGCTAACCTTTACCAGCACCCAGAGCGGTCGCTCAATCGACAGCAATGACGCAACCTTTGGTGCGCTCACCTTCAATGGTACTGGTTCGTGGACCGTTAACGACACTACTTTTGCCGCGAATGGAGACGTCACCATTACCAATGGCGACGTGACGTTGCCAGCGGCGACGAGCACCTTTGCCAATGACTTCACTAATACGGGCGGTAGCTTCGACGCTAACGGCGGAGTGCTCGCGTTTACCGCGACAGACGCGGGCAACACGATCACTTTTGGTGGATCTGACGCTGCAACAATACAGTTTGCAGGTAGCGGCAGTTGGAGTATTAGCGATACGAACGCAACTGCCACGGCGAGCGTTACGGTTGCCACCGGTACGGTAACACTTCCAGGCGGCACCTTCACCGTCGGTACTGACTTCGTCGTGTCTGACACGGTGGCACACAATAGCGGCACCATTCGACTTACTGGTACAGGCACCCATGTCTTGACTGCTGGCGGCAACGATCTTTCGAGCTTGCAAGTTGACGGATCGGGCAGCTTCACAGTTACCGATGCAACGAGCGCCTTCTTGGGTGATGTGACGGTTGCTGCTGGTAATCTACGGCTGGCCAGCAGCTCTACAGCAATTGGCGGTTCGCTCGATGCCACGAGCGGCACACTCGATGTGGGAACGAGCACGCTCCTCTTCGACTCTACCGATACGGGCGAAACCGTTGATCCAGGCAGCAACGAGTTTTACCGCGTGGTAGTAAACAGCGCGACAGGAGGCTGGACGTTCTCAAGCGCAACATCAACCAGCGACTTTAGTCTCTTGAGCGCTAGCGCGTTTACACTCGGAAGCAGTGAAACTCTTTATGTCGGCGGCGTCTTCACTAACACGGTTGGTGGCGCAAACACTACCTGGACTAATAGCGAGCTGATCTTAGCAGCTGGTACCAATTTTAGTGCCAATACCAAAGCCAGCACAGGAGACACCTACGATACACTCACTCTTATCGGCGATACCGATGTGCGCTTCTGGAACAGCGACTACCTCGTGAGCACACTGAGCGCCTCGTCTTCAATCTACTCACAAGACCACGCTGGTTCTGACGGCGCCCTGAGAATCTACGGTGAGTACGTCAGTCAGACCGTAAACGAGTACTGGAGTTACGCAACTGACTTTGACGGTGTGGCGCTGGGTGGAAGTCCACGGGCGGTGAGTGTCACCTTTGCGACCAGCACGTTGTCTAACTTCACTCTTGAGAGCGGCACCTTGGAAATTATTGGCGCCACTGGCGCCAGCACTACGATCCAGAGTGCTGAGGCAAGCACACTGTATGACTTCACTGTCAGTGGCGGAACATTCAGTGCAGACACGTACACCTTCGACGATCTGGCAGCCGGTGGCTTGACGTTTGTTGGTACCCCAACCATAAGCGACCTAGATCGAGGTGTCTTCAACCAGGCGACCAATACTGCCACTATGATTACCCTGCCGCAGACTGCGCTTGATGCAAATGCTGGTTTGACCATTCTCGAAGCCGTCTTCACCGATGGTGGATTCACCGGTGGCGCCAACGTAACTCTCGATGCCACTTCGACCAACAGCTGGATTTTCAGCACACACTTTGGTGATCTTAGTGGTGAGGATTACGACGTCGATGGTGAAGATGCGTGTAGCTCTATTCGTTGGGATGATAGCGCCTGTCTCTTGACTGAGCAGACAGAGTACCGCTGGCGTAACGACGACGGTGGGGAAGGCGCAGTAGCCAGTACGTGGTACGACACCAACTGGGATGCGCGGCAGCGGGTGCGGCTGCAGAATGGTGATGCCAGCACCTATAGCAATGTGCCAGTGTTGCTGAGCGTGACGTACGACTCTGACATGCAAACCGACTTTGATGACCTACGCTTTACTGACAGCACTGGAACCGTACTGATCGACCATTGGATCGAGCGCTTTAGCACCGGCGTGAGCGCAGATGTGTGGGTTGAAGTACCGAGCCTGCCAGCTGCCTCAACAACGCAGATCTACATGTACTACGACAACCTCACCGCCACAACGACCAGTAGCAGCACCCTCGTCTTCACGGCCGTTGACGACTTTGAGAGTGGCAGTTTAAGTGAGTACAGCGGCGACACGACACTCTTTAACATTGGTAGTACCTACGCGTGGGGTGGCTCTAACGGTCTCGACACAAATGGTAATGAAACAGCCAAAGCAACCGATGGTATCTTTACCTTCGACCAGACAGTGAGCCAAGGCGAGATTATCCGGTACCGTCAGTATGTGGACGCGAGTGGATCTGACGAGTCTTGTACACTCTTTGGTGTGCAGTCACCAGGTACTACCAACGAAAACTACGGTGTGTGTATCGAGCTACAGGGTACCGACCGTCTCTCTTTGGTTCGTGATGCAGAGAGTACCGACTTGGTAGGTGGTGTAGTCGTACTCGACCAAACAAACGTCACGTACAGTACTGGCTGGTACGAGATCGAAGTCGACTGGCAGACCGACGACACCATCGACGTGCGGCTCTACAACAGCGGCGGCACGCTCGTGGCGTCAACCACCGCCACAGATTCTAATTACACAAGCGGCGGCTTTGGCTTCACGTTCTGGGGCTTCTACGGCGGCTGGGACAGCTTTGTGTCCTACCCACGACTCGATAATAAACCGACTGTGTACTTTGGCGCAGAGCAGGTTGACGGCGGAGCCACGTGGCGTGCACCGCAGGGGGTAGCTGGTTCAGGCTACGACTTTGGTGACGTGGCGCGTTTGCGAGTAGCGGTTGAGAATTCAGGACTCGATATTACAAACCAAGAGTTTCGACTAGAGTATGCTGGCAAGGGCGTCGCCTTAACGTGTGAGGCAGTGAGTGGCGGTAGTTACAGCTCGGTGCCCGCGGCCGGTAGTTGTGGAGTGAGCCCTGTTTGTATGATTAACACGACTCAAGTGAGCAGTGGTGATCCGACGACTGACCATCTTATCATTCCGTCAGGCACGTTCTCCGCTGGTGAGATCGTCAGCAACACCGATAACCAGACCGGATTCGTAGACGTCAACCAACAGTACTACACTGAGCTCGAGTACGCGCTTAATCTAACTAGCAACGCGACTGAAGATGCGTACTGCTTCCGTGTCACGAACGCCGGCACGGCACTTGACTCCTACGCCAGTATTCCAGAGCTCACGCTTGAGTTTGCGCCGTCGGTTGGCGTGGTGACGCTTAACGATGGGAGTGACATAGTGCTCAGCCCAGGCACCACTACACCAGTAGTAGCAAGTACCACAGTCACTGACCTTAATGGGTATGCCGATATTGTGGCAGCGACCACCACCTTCTACCGCACCACAGTGGGGGCGAGCTGTACACCAGACGACAACAACTGTTACGTCACGACTCTTGGTACAGGTTGTGTGCTCTCAGGTTGTAGCGGTACTAGCTGTAGCCTCTCATGTACCGCTGACTTTGCCTTCCACACTGACCCGACCGACGGTGGCTCTCCGTATGAGGGAGAAGAGTGGTACGCCTACGTTGAAGTGGCTGACGCCGCAACAAACAGTGACTTTGAAACCTCAACAGGCATAATCGACGTTGGCACGCTACGCAGTATCTCGGTTGATAATCTCATTGGCTACGGCACACTCGACATTAATGGTGTCACTGCCAGTGGTAGTAACCCAGTATCAAACATTAGTAACTTTGGTAATGAGGCACTCGACGTTGATGTGTCGGGTACTGACATGTCCAATGGCGGCGTCTCAATCATTGATGTAACGCAGCAGAAATTTGCGACCTCATCCTTTGACCACACTACCTGTACGGCCTGTATTACACTCTCTGAGATTGGCAGCTCTATTGAGGTTGACCTTAATAAACCAACGACCAGCACGCCACTGGTGACGGACGCGCTCTACTGGGGCATTGCTATTCCGTTTGGAACCGCTAGTGAACCACACAGTGGCATCAACACCTTTACCGCCACAGCCGACTAGATAACAACAGGTACATGATATGAGTAAAACAGTGACTGGTACAATGCAAGTAATGTTTCGGTCTTACGGCGTCCTTTTGGTGTATCTGGTAACCGGTTGGTATTTCACCCCAGCTACCTTAGCGCAGGTGGGCGACGGCGTGGCGCCGGAAATTACGAACGTTCAAGTCGAAAACGTCGACGATACGACGCTACGCATTACGTGGGAAACCGACGAAGATGCTGATTCACTCGTTAACTACGGACTACAGCCCGACTACGGCATCGTACGTGTGCCGGAAACTGTCCGTCAGGCGCACGAGGTAACGCTCGAGAATCTCGAACCGGGGCGCGTCTACTACTTCCGCGTCGGTTCCTCAGACGAAGACGGCAACCAAGGTATCTCAGCCGACTACCGCATTTCTACAACTGGTACCCCGAGCGATAGTGGTACCGGCGATGGTGTTGACGTTGGACCAGGCCAGGTGAACGAGGTGACCACCAATGAGATCATCGAGCAAATTAAACAGATTCAGGATCCGCAAGAGATTAGAGAGATCCAGAACGAAATCGTAAAGGCGGTACAAGGTATCACCGAAGACCTGACTATTGTTGGTCCGCCGACCGTTACCCCAGAGACCACAACAGCGCTCGTTGAGTGGACGACTGACCGCCCCGCGTCTTCGGAGGTACTCTTTACGCCGGCCAGTCAGTACCAGCCAGACGTATACGCCTTCTCGCAGTCGAGCACAGGTGGCAATACCAGCAACCACTCCATTCGCCTGATCGGCCTTGAGCCCTTTACCGAGTACCACTTTAAAGTCCGTTCAACTGACGAGTTTGGTATTACCGGTAGTTCACTCGACTTTACCTTCCGAACCAAAGCTTCGTTGCCAGAGATTCGCAACCTCCGCATCGTAAAAGTGGAAGAGGATGCAGCAACGCTAGCCTGGGACACAACCGTACCCGCCAAGGCACTCATTGAGTACCAAGACCTCACGACCGGCGCGCAAAACTCGGTTGGTCGCCCGACGCTCGCGACGACGCACCAGATGCGGATTGCCGACCTAACGCTCGGTACTCGCTACGTGGCGTTTGTGATCGCGGAGAATGGTGGCGGCGACCGTGTACGGAGTCAGCCGATTACGTTCATTACGGTGCGCGATACCTCAGCGCCGATTATCAGCAATGTTACCAACGAATCAACCCTCTTTCCGGGCAGCGAATCGCGCATCCAAACCATTGTTGAGTGGCGTACCGACGAAGCAGCCTACTGTCTCTTGACGTACCGAGAGGGTGTGGCTGGTGGTGTCGAACCAACCACCATTGAGCCGGAGCAGATCAACTATACCGAGCGGCACGTGGAGGTGATCGTCGACTTTGCGCCAGCAACGGTGTACCAGTTCTGGCTCAATTGTACCGACGAAGCGGGCAACAGTGTGCAGAGCGAAAACTTTGTGCTCTTTACCCCAATCCAAGAAAAGAACATCATTGATCTTATTCTTGAGAACTTCGAAGCCACATTTGGTTGGGTGCAAAACATTGGCGCATAAACTGTTATGGCAAAACCACTGATCATCTGTAGAGACCTCGACATTACCTACAACAAGGGTAAAAGTAATGAGTTTAAAGCGCTCTCCAGCGTCAATACCGATATCTACGAAGGGGAGTACATTATTCTCTTTGGCGCCTCCGGGTCTGGTAAGTCGACCCTCATGTACACCATCCAAGGCTCGCTGCCACCAGGTAACGGAACTATGCTTATCCGGGGTGACGATATTTACAGCTACCCACCTGAGGAACGCGTCTACTTTCAGCGGTACGTGATGGGGATTATCTTCCAGCAATTTAACCTCATTCCATCGCTCACGGTGCTCGACAACGTGGCGCTACCGATGATTTTTTGCGACGCTGACAAGAAAAAGCGCAACCGTCGCGCGCAGTCGCTACTCGATCGGTTTGGGGTGGGGTTTGTCTCACATAAGATTCCGGCGATGCTCTCCGGTGGGCAACAGCAGCGTGTGTCGGTATCTCGCTCGATGGTGAACGACCCGAAGATTCTCTTGGCTGACGAGCCGACTGGTAACCTCGACTCAGTATCCACGCAGCAGGTAATGGACAAAATTGACGAAATTAACACGTTTGACCGCCGGACCGTTATTATGGTCTCTCATAACGCAGCGCACTTAAGCTACGCGCATCGCGTGTACTACCTCAAGGATGGCCGCATCGTACGTGAGGTGGTCAACCCGCAGCGTAAGCAAATTAAACCAGTAAAAGAAGGAGAGACCATCGTGACCGAACTCGAACAGTTGGCTCGACTATTCCCGTACGACTCAATTGACACGCTGCGCGTAAAGAGTCTCGTCAACTACCTAACACAAGACTACACGTACGATCAATTGGTACGCCTCGAGAAGTCCATTCGCTACCTCATTAAGGGCAAACTGCACAAAGACGCCTTTGTGAAATCCTTAACCGCTCCGTTTGAAGCTGGTGGTATCGGCATCGATGCTGCCACTGCTCGTAAAATGGCAAAAATTTCTACCCGCATGATTGAGCAGGCTGACGACATTCGTCGCTTTAGAGCGCAGCGAGAAAAAGAGGCTAGCTCGTTCTTTAGCCAAGACCAACTGGCCGAGCGGTTACGTGATCATCTTTTGCACTCCTACCGCCTCCAGCTTTCAGAGAAACAGAACAAAAATCTGGTCGACCTCATTGCCGACCGCGTAACCGGCGTGATAGAAGAAGCCACTTTTCACGAAATGCTCGCGCGCGGCATTACCGTCGGCGGACTGAGTCTGGCTGAGAAGGAGGCTGATTCACTAACCCGCTACTTTGAAAAGCTAATTGCCCAAGGTGTGGACGTCAGCTACAAGTCGTAGCCCCGTTGTTATACTGAGTACGTAGTATGCGAGCACAAGATCTAGCCCAACTCTCAACCCGAGCCTTTAAAACAAACCCGATGCGTACTTGGCTGACTATTCTTGGCATGGGCGTGGGCACTGGTGCGGTGGTGGTTTTAGTAGGTCTAGGATTCGGGTTGCAGCAGATCATTCTTGAGCAGATTGTATTTGGTGAAACCCTTCTCTCGCTTGGTGTGTCTGCTACTGGCGCACAAAATTTGCAGATTACAGATGAGACCATTCGTGAGTTTGAAGAAAAAGACAACGTCCTCGACGCTGCGCCGTTAGCTCGCTTTCCAGCCCTCATTACCTACAAAGGATTGACCGGCAACGTTTTCTTGCAGGGAGCAGAGCCGCCATACCTGCGCTACGCCGGTATTACTGCCTCTGCCGGTCAGGTATTCACTGACGATGATGCTGGCGATGGTAGCTCGGTCATGCTTTCACCAGCGGTCCTCAAATTATTTGGTATTGAAGAGGCTGAAACCTTTGTTGGTGAGCAGGTAACGTTCCGCTTGCTTGT
This sequence comes from bacterium, assembly GCA_002710785.1. Classification (GTDB taxonomy): domain Bacteria; phylum Patescibacteriota; class Minisyncoccia; order Phycocordibacterales; family UBA918; genus OLB19. The sequence goes on along the minus strand of PAMC01000016.1, from coordinate 50,826 downwards.
GCCGGCCGACGACGGCACTGACGAAATTCTAGAAATTCCCATCGAAAAAGATTACCTCGTACGCGGTATTACCAAAGAGGAAGGTGTGCTTAACGCCCTTATGATGATGCCAGAACTACGCAATTACGTAGGTATCGATGAGTACGAGCGAGCCCAGGTGCGTGTCAGCACCAACGAATTTCTTGAGCCGGTTGAAGCTGAACTGATCGAAGATGGGTACCGGGTAACGGCGCTCTCAAAAACTGTCGACCAAGCCAGTAAGATCTTCCAGGGTATCCAGGTCACTTTAGCAATCTTTGGTGGTATTGCGCTCGTCGTGTCGGCGATTGGTATGTTTAACACGATGACCGTGACGCTTCTGGAGAGAACCAAAGAGATTGGTATTATGCGCACTATTGGCGCGTCACCGAGCGACATTAAGTGGCTCTTTGTGTCTGAATCAATCATCGTTGGTTTTCTGGGTGGTTTGTCGGGAATTGTCATGGGAGTTATATTTGGAGCGACTATTAATGTCTTACTCAACTTCGTAGCCAGTCAGTTTGGCGGTCAAGCAGTGCAATTATTCTCGTTTCCGCTCACTTTTCTTACGTTTATTGCGCTTTTCTCTGCTGCGGTCGGGTATTTGACTGGTATTTTCCCGGCCCGTCGGGCGGCATCCCTAAACCCACTCGATGCCATCCGCTACGAGTAGTTGGCTCAAAACTACTATCAACACTTATCAACGTGCGCAGCGCACAGAGGAACGTAAATTCGTTACAATTATTGGTGACAGCTAGTTATTTATTATGTCGTACAAAGTTAGAGCAAATCGCCAGCCACTCACTACCGCCGGCAAGATCACCGTACTCACCACAGTCGGTGCTTTAGGTATATTTTTACTCGTATTTTTACTTAATCTCGGCCAGGCTGAAATTAACAACGTATCTGCGCAGCAGCTTGCGACCACTTCGGTTAATGTTCTAAACACCCCACCACAGTTCTTACTGGAGGCGGATGAACCAAACGAAGAAACTGAATCGTCAGCTACTAACCCAACCAACTCAGGTGATGAGCTGGCTATCGTTGGTACCGCGACTGACCAGAACGGGGCCCCGTACTTCCTCATTGTGTGTGCCACCAATGCCGCTACTGCCCAGTCAGGAGCGGGTGATGGTAGTGCGCCACCTACCTGTGATAACAATGACCAAATTGCTATCTCAACCAGTACAATCAGTGGCACCGAGGCGCGTGCAGCGACGACAACCACTGAGGCAATGCCTGAGAGTAATACCTGGTGGGCGTTCGCATGTGACGATGACGCGGTAAACCCTGAGTGTAGTCCTGGCTACCAAGGCACGACTACCACGGCGTCTCCGTTTGTAGTAAACCACCGGCCAACCTTTACTGGAATCGTGAACGACGGACCAGTCGACCCAGCTGGCACGCTCACCTTCAGTGCAACATCATCTGATACCGACTCTCTTGGCGGCGTCGACACCATGCAGCTCTTGGTGTGTGTCTCTAACGACTACAATCCAACCACTAACGCGTGTGGTCCAGCTGGTACCATTGCCACATCTACTTTCACCTCTGGTACACCGGTAGTGCTTTCCGCGGCCACAACTACTGCGACACCACTACAAGACGACACGTACGATGCCTACGTCTACGTCGTAGACAACCATGGTCACGAAGCCAGTGGTGGCCAGCAAGGAGCTAATAACCAGTACGTTGTAGCAAACGTAGCCCCGACCATCGATGGCGCACTGATCTCACTTAACGGTGGCCTTGACATGACTCTCGATACAGCAGCTGGCGAGACGACTGGCTTCACGCTGACCTTTGTTGCTAACGACGCTAACAGTTGTGAGAACAGCGTGGCTGGTTCGGAAATTACGAATTACATCGCCTCGGTGTACCGTTCAGGCGTTGGCTCGACAACGTGTGACGGAGCTGGCAGTAACTACAACCCTAACAACTGTTACGAAAGTGGTGCTGGCGCTGACTGGAACGTTAGCTGTACCGCAACGACCACTGGTGCTGGCGCGTGTGGTGGACCAACAGACGCTACTGAGCTTTGGGAGTGTACCTTCCCGCTTTGGTACGTTGCTGACCCAACCGATCCTGCTGCCGAAACACCAGTTTATGAAACTGAGGACTGGCGTGCCGGAATCAGTGCTGTAGATGACGACAGCGCAACCAGCTCGTTTGTACAAAGCACAACAGCGAACATTGAAGTGGTATCATTCCTCTCATTTGCACTCGACACCAACGCAATTCCGTACGGTGACTTAGCACCAGGCGATAATACCGGCAACCTAAACGCCACTACAACTACGCGCGCAACCGGTAACGTAGGTGTCGACCAAGAGCTCGGTGGTGTGCATATGTGTCCCGACACATTTACTGTTGGCGGGTGTCCAAACGTCGCCTCAACTACAGCGACTTCATCTATTGCTGAGTACCAACAGGAATACGCTACCTCAAGCTTGCCGTACGGCTCAGGCCAGGATTTGCCGGCGACCACCTCCGCACAACGTTTGCGTCTCGGTGTATTAAAGCCTACCGCAACGTCAACTCAGCCGTCAGGCACCACCTACTGGGGTATTGAGGTGCCAGGCACTATTACTCTAGCTGGTCTCTACACGGGACGAAACGAGTTTGTTGCACAAACAAGTAGTTCAACCCGCTGGGGTCCGTAGGCCTAAAACTTGCTGAAATAGCTAACCAGATAGCCACCGTTATCCAGACGGTGGCTGTTGTTTTATCGCCCAGTTGAGGTGATAATGGGAAGAAGTGATTGTGACATGATAAAGAAGCTCTACGTATTTTTCTCGGTGTTCTTTATTGCCTACGTGGTGGGGGTCAATCTTTCCTACGCTGGTTTTGGTATTACACCACCGTACGTGCGTAATACGAGCTTGACGCGTAACTCAGTATACGAACAGCAGATTCTCATGGTCCGCAGCGACCCATCAACCCCACTCAACGCCCGCATCACGGTTGATGCCCCCACGATTGCTGACTGGGTAGAGGTGCTCGAGGGTGATCTCATTGCTATGCCAGTTGGCGCCAAAAAAGTGCCGGTGACCGTTCGGGTGACGGTCCCTGACGACGCAGAATTCCGACGTTACTCTGGCAAGATCCGCATTAAGACTGCACCACCACCGGGCTCTGAAACTGCTGGCGCCGTTAACATTTCTTTAGGTGCACAAGTCGACATCGACCTAACGATCATTGATAGAGAGATATTTGATTTTCGTGTACGCAAGATCGAATTGCCCGACTTTAACGAGGGACACAAAGTTGGCTGGCTCTACTTCCCAGCTAAGATTAACTTTGGCATGCGTATCGAGAATACCGGCAACGTTGACGTAGCGCCGAGCGATGTGGTTTTCAAGATCTACGATTCAACCGGACAGACGCTTCTGGAGGAGACTCACCACCGCAACCGAATTGTCAGAGTGCAGCCATTTGCAACTGAAGACGTGGTGGCCGAGATACCAACGCGCTTGCCAGCTGGTTCGTACCTGGCACGGTACTCCATTTATAATCAAGATGACATTAAACAGGAGGGTGAGCTGACGCTAAATATCCTGCCGTACGGCACGTTGCAGACGGCCGGGTATGGTTTTGCTGGCTTGTCACTGCCGCACAAGGTCTCAATTATTTTGCCGATTCTCACCGTCTTAATCATTATCGGTCTACTGGTGTATCGTCGCCGTAGCTAGTACTGCAAAGAGGTATGTGCATGCTATCGCGTCTAAGAGCTGGTGTTCTCAGCCTTTTACTCTTGCTGCCGTATGTGGGGTTTGCTACTACGACACCCACTTCAACGCTCACCACAACGGTTGCGACTACTACTGTGGGTATTAGTATTTGCGGCGACGCGCTCGTAAATTTTAACGAGGCGTGTGACGTGCCCGGTGAGACAGGTGCGTATAGCACCACCATTGCTGGTCGTCAGTGTGACGTTGACTGTCAGTTTGGTCCGTACTGCGGGGACGGCATTTTACAGACCTTGTTTGACGAAGAATGTGACGACGGCAACAATACCGATGATGACTTTTGTTCGGCAGACTGCCAGGTAGAACCAGCTGGTTTTGGCGGCGGCGGCAGCTCAGGTGGCGGAAGTGGAAATTCTGGCGGTAGTGATGAAGAGCTTGGCGATACGCTTGTGCGTGTTGAAGGCATCGCGTACCCCAATGAGACAGTTCAGGTGCTACTGGATGCCGAGCAGGTTGGGACTATTCGGGCTGATAGTGACGGCGAATTTGAGTTTGCAGTCGACGCTGAGCCAGGTACCGCTTCGCTCGGCTTGTGGTCTGAAGACACCTTTGGTACACGTTCGATTACGTACAATTCAACCTTTGATGTGACGCAGGGTGCGGTCACAACTGTCCGAGGTGTGCTACTACCACCAACCATTTCTGCTGATGACGTTACGATTGATCCTGGAGATGTCATTCTATTACGTGGTCAAACTGCACCAGATAAGACGGTACAGATTTATCAGGACGACGAGCAGATAGCCGAGGTAACATCAGGCGCAAATGGAGTCTGGGAGTACCAATTTAATACTGCCGGCCTCGCGCCCGCTGAGTATTTACTTCGCACTCGCTTTATCCAAGGTAGCGGAGTCCTCGTGACTGAGAGTAGCTTTAGTAGCAGCCTCACCTTATTTGTAGGCGTTGATGGCCGCGCTACCACACCAACCGACCTTAACCGTGACGGTTTTGTAAACTTAATTGACTTCTCGATCATGATTTTTTGGTGGCAGACTACCGGAGGCGACTCTGACCCTCCAGCTGACATAAATGGTAACGGCAACGTTGGTATTGAGGACTTTTCGATTTTGCTGTTTAACTGGACTGGGTAAAAATGAGCAAACAAGGCGAAGCCGACTGTTGCGAATTTTCGCGAGTGAATCGCTCCTGATCTAGGGCGATTCTACTGCGTTGTTGCTAAGCTATTCAGCGCAGTAGATTGCTGATCACCCGTTTTACTCACAGACTGCGAGTATCGATACTGGCCTTCCAGGATTTTTGTCTAGACTAAGACAAACTTCGGAAGTAAATTCGTAATAATCGCTTCGTTCATTTACTCATTTATTTTCCACTGGACTGAGTAGGATAGGTAAACTGTGCAGCTATATGTGTATAGCCGCGAACAAGTGTCCGTTGGCGCGGAGTATACTTTAAGAGTACAAAACGTAGAGACGAGCACGGCTCGTCTTTTGGGCTTGCCCAATCACCGTACAGCCCGGTGAGACGATTTGTACGCTACAGCATCGTGAGTGCGACTTCGGTGTGGAGTCTGGAGTCGACTCAGCTATCCTCGTGATGGGTGCTGCAGCTTAACAACGTAGAGTATGTCTGGAATGAAATCATTCCGGCTACTCAAAGCTGTTGCAGCGTTTGTGAGTGTCGGGCTCCTATTTTGGAGCACCAACTTTCACTCCAGCTGGCTGGTAAGCGCTGCAAGTATTGCCAACGTGTCTGACACGTTGAGCGATTCGAGCCCTGGTTCTGCCTCGAACCACACCATTGTCTTTACGACCCCTACGGGTATCAGCAATGGTGAAACTATCACCATCGATTTCTCGGATGGTCCGTTCACCGGTACGTCTAGTATCGCTGCTACAGACATCGACGTGCAGGATGGCGCGACTGACTTGTCAGTTTCCACAGACTGCACCGTCGGCTCTGATGAAATCGGTATCAGCTTTAGTGGAGCAGTACTGACGATTGAGTTTTGTCCTGGCGACGGCGCTTCAATCGCAGCTAACGGTTCAACCACAATTGAGATTGGCGACCATGCCAGCTTTGGCGGGTCTGGCTCCAATCAGCTCGTGAACCCGAGCGTAACGGGTAGCTACGAGATTGGCATTGCGGGAACACAAACTGATACTGGTGAGACCGAGGTTGTCATTATTGACACGGTTACCGTAACGGCGACTGTCGACACCACGTTTACCTTTCAGGTACTCGCGGTGGGCGGCGGTCAGACTGTTAACGGTGTCACCACCACCGGTTCGTCGACTCCAACTACGCTTGCGTTCGGAAATCTGACGCAAGGGGTCGCGAGCACGACGGCTCAAGAATTGCGGGTGGTTACTAACGCATCGCAAGGGTACGTAGTCACCGTGGCGCAAGATGGAGAATTTATGTCTTCAGGCGGCGCTATCATTGACTCGTTCCGCGATGGTGATTACACCACCACACCTACAAGTTGGTTCTCTCCAGCGGCGCAACCAGGTGATCCAACCACCTTTGGGCACTGGGGTCTAACCTCTGATGATGCGACAACAACACGCAGCGCAGAGTTTACGAGCAACTCGTGGGTAGCGGCGAGCACTACACCTGTTGTAGTGATGAGTCATACCGGTCCTACTGATGGGACAGGAACCGGTGAGGGTACCACGCGGGTGGGGTACCGAGTAGAAATCTCGGCTTTGCAAGAAGCCTCAGATGCCTACTCAACCACACTGCGCTACGTTGCCACACCAATATTCTGATCAGGCTATTGAGTAGCCAGAAAACACCCATCTCCCACCACGAGACGGTGTTTTCTAGTTTTGTTGTGCACACGAGACAGCTAAGAGTAAAAAAGCCGCGCGGTATACTTTAACCATGATGCATTTTATGCGGCAGCTCTTTATGGTGGTGGGGACACTCGGTCTCTCTAGTCAGTTGGTGTTGCCAGGGACCGCTGCAGCTGCAGTTCTCTACTTAGATCCAAATACAGGCACGATTAACCCGGGCGACACCATTGTGATGGCGGTACGGGTTAATCCTTCACCCGGGGAGTGTATTAACGTCGTTGACGCGGTCATCGAGTACGACCCAAATGTGCAACCGGTTGACATTAGCCGTGGCCAGTCAATTTTGCCGCTGTGGGTAGAAGAGCCCACCATAGATCGCGAGAACAACCGCATTACCTTTGCCGGCGGTATCCCCAACGGATACTGCGGCCGCATTGAGGGAGATCCACGCCTTACCAATGAGGTGCTCAAGATTGTGTTCCAAGTACCCGGTCTCCGGGTTGGATTCGGCGATCAGAGTCCAACCAGTACGATTCGTTTTTCTGATCAAACAACAGTGTACCTCAATGACGGACGAGGTAGCTTAGCGGATCTCATTACGAACACAGCAACACTTGTGGTTGGTGACCGGCCAGGTCAAGTGGTGCGCAACGATTGGGTAGAGCTCGTGCAGGGCGATACTCGTATCCCAGAAGAGTTTAGTATTACCCTACAGCGCGACACCAAAGTGTTTGACAACAAGTACTACATCATCTTTAACACTACCGACAAACAAACCGGCATAGCTTACTACGAAGTTATTGAAGAGCCGTTTGAAGAAGCTGGCCTCTTCGAGTGGGGTGCAGTTGACGCGCCGTGGAAACGCGTTCGTAGCCCGTACGTACTGTCTGATCAGTCACTCAACAGCACAATTCGTGTAAAAGCCGTAGATAAGGCAGGTAACGAGTACATTGCCACGCTGGTACCAGAAGAGCCACTCCGCGGCATTTCTATGACGACACTGCTTGAGTACATCATTATTGGCGTCGGCGCGTTGCTCTTGGTGCTACTCGGCGCTCTGGTTGGTCACAAACTGGTGCCGAATCTGCTCGCACGTCGTCGCGAACGTAAGGCGGCCAAAGCCTCCGCCGCTGCCGAAGAAGACGAGTATGAGTATGTCGAAGAGTGGGTGGAGGTCGAAGTTGATGAAGACGGTAACGTAATTGAAGACAATGATACGAACTAGCGCCACTGCCCATACCTACCTACTGAGCTTTGTATTTGCGTGTGCTCTCTTCCTACTCGGCGCTACTACCGTGTCAGCCGCAACTCTTTCGCTCTCACCGAGCACCGGTGTGTACACCGCAGGACAGACATTTACGACGCGGGTAGTCGTAAATACACGCGGAACTGCCATTAACGCCGCCGAAGCTACACTTAGTTTCAACCCGAGTCAGCTCTCAGTGCTCGGCATCAGCAAAGGGAACACCTTCTCACTGTGGGCCGTCGAGCCATCGTACTCAAACGCAGCCGGTACTATTAATTTTGGCGGCGGCTCTCCAGCTGGCTACACCGGGAGTGCTGGTACGGTACTCACGATTACCTGGCGTTCTAAAGGTGCAGGCCCAGCACGGGTTACCTTCAGCAACGGGTCAGTTTTAGCAGCCGATGGACGGGGTACAAATGTAGTACAGAGTCTTAATGGCGGTACGTACACCATTGCCGCAGCCGACGTGCAGCCCGAGCCAGAGACCATTGAGTACATCGCTCCAGCGAATACTCCTGGTACACCAAATATTTCGAGCGAGACCCACCAGGCAGATGGATGGTCACAAGCCACTGAAGCAAAACTGTCGTGGTCAATTCCGGGTGATGTGACGGCAGTTCGCACGCTACTCGATACTAATAGCGGCACCATCCCAACGAAAGTATACGAGCCGCCGATTAACTCGATTACGCTGAGTGAGCTAGATGAGGGTGTGCAGTACTTCCACCTCCAGTTCCGCAACACTGAAGGGTGGGGTCGAGTGGCGCACTACCGTCTCGCGGTTGATACTGAGGCGCCAACCGAGTTTTCTATCACTCGTAGCGACGCCTACGATGTTTCTAGCCCTACGCAAGAACTTCGCTTTAGTAGTAGTGACGCGACCTCCCCAGTAACGCGTTATCGTATCCAGCACAACGGTGGAGAACCGTACGAATTTGTTGACGAAACCGGCAGCAGCACACTCACCCTGACTGAGCTTGAACCTGGACAGCAGAGTTTTGTAATTGAAGCTTTCGATGCGGCAGGTAATAGCCGGGTTGCCACTATTAGCTTTACCATCGAGGCGTTTGCTGCTCCGGTTTGGACCGAGTATCCCGCAGAGGTGGGAGCCAGTGTCGTGCCGGTATTCTTTGGCTCTACGCGGCCAGGGGCAACTGTATACGCGACGATTGCACCAGTTGGTCGCGGTGACCAGGGGGATGTGCCGCTCGAGTACGTTTTGGGTGCTGAGGAGGACGGGTCGTTCAGAATTGTGCCGGACGGACGTCTGTCGGAAGGGGTGTACGAACTCTCCGCCTATGCGATTGATTCGCATGGTTCACAGAGCGCAACGAGTGAGACGGTACGCTTCTTAGTGGCTCAACCAGGCTACATCGCCTTTGGTCAGTGGGCGGTAAGCATCATGTCGGTTCTCGTACCACTCGTGGCACTGACACTTCTCCTCGTTTTGCTACTTCTCTATGGCCGAGCCCGCATCCGCCGAATCAGACGGGTTGTGGTTGCCGAAACGGGAGAGGCATTGACTGTGCTCGAACGCCAGTTTACTACCCTGCGAGAGACAGTTACTGCCGAAAGTCAGACGCTCCGCGGCTCGCGCAAAACTAAAAAACTCACTAAAGCTGAACAACAACTTGTTGATGATACACTCGCACACATCGACGCAGCTGAGCAAACAATCCGCAAGGAAATTTCCGAGGTTGATGATATAGTTAGCTAATACACTATGCGAAATCATCATATTGTCATCACGCTTGGTGTTGGTTTGGCACTTTGTTTTGCGTTTGCTTCTCTCTACATTGAGCAGTCACAGCGTACGACAGTTTTGACCCTGGAACGCGCAATTGCCAAACAAGAACAACGACTCACTACCCTCGCCGAATTGACAGCCCAAAATAGAGCTGATGCTGTCGCAGAAGTCATTATTCGCGACTGCTCACCCGACAGCAGACGGCAGTTTGAGCAACTTTTGAACAATTTAGCCAATCTTACCGCTACTGAGCTCGACGACATCAGTCGTTTATTCGACGCTTGCGGAGGGTTTTTCGCAGAACGTAAGGCAGTTATAGTGGCACGCCTTGAGCGGGAGTTTGAGGTGTACAACGAGTACGTATCGCTCCTCACGGCACTTGAGCCGGCTGCTGTCAGTGAGTATCCGGTGCTCACCTGGCAGTCGTTAGTTGATTTTGAACGGGAGCGGGGGGACTTGCTGAGCGAGCAAGTCGACATTCAAGGTGAAATTATCGTTATTTTGCAAACCGGGGTACCTGATCCGGATGTGCTAGAAGCTAAGCTCGTCAGAGCGCAGCAGGTCTCAAACCGAGTAGCGGAACTGAATACTACCATCGCCGACATCCGTCAGTCGTTATATGCCATATGATGTTTCTCCGTCGCTTACTCCACCGTTTTCGTAAACAGGCCCGAGTGCGTACCATTCGACACACGTTTTCGTTTGCCACACTCGCAGCCCTTTCGCTTGTTGCCACAGTCCTCCTAACTGACACAACTTCTTACATTAGGCTGGAGGCACCAGAGCGCAGTGTTGCTGCCGGGGATTCTTTTTCAGTCTACGTCTATGCTGGTGCACACCGCTCGGTAAATGCAGTGGATATTGCCGTCTCGTTTCCCAGCAATCAGGTTGAGGTAACCGGCATAGACACTGGTGAGTCAGTAATCTCACTCTGGACACAAGATCCGTACGTTGAGGGGTCGCAGGTGATTCTGCGTGGCGGCACCTTCCGCAAGGGGTTTGTGGGTGAACATCAAGTTGCGCGAATTAACTTCAAAGCCAATACAGGTGGACGCGCTGAATTTAGCGTCAGTGAGACGACGCTTTTGGCTGGTGATGGGAACGGTAGTGAAGTGGATGAGATTGCCGATACACCAATTTTGGTGGTTGGAGTGAGTGAAGACGGCATCCTGAGTGGTGATGTGGCCATTTCGTTTATTACGGATATCGATGGCGACGGTAACGTCAGTTTGGCCGATGTTAACGAATTTATGCGCGCCTGGCGCAACAGGCAGTGGCTGTACGATTTTAACCAGGACAGGCGCATGAATTTCACTGATTTTGCTATTATTTTGGCCGACTCCTTCTTTAACTAACTGTTGATAACTTGCCAGAGTTGTGGCAAAAAATCGTAAAATATATAGGTGTGTGATGGGCTTTGGCAGCTAAGTGCTGCTAGAGCCTGGGTATATATGCTCAAAGCAAACGTAGAGCCAATCGTACAATTCCATAACTTTCACTTACGCTTGTTTGTGATCTTTGATTTTGCGGATGAATCTGGCGCTGCGCTTGAATTGAGTGTATCGCAATGATTCTCCACCATGTCAAAGCCCATAAGTACCAATAGCATTCAGTCGGTGTGGCTCTACCGGTTTGTATTTGGTAACCGTCTTGTGCGGTGGTTTTCGACGTGGGTGTTGCTCGTCATGTTCTCGCAGCCGGTTAGTTTGGTTTTTGCCAACGAGGTACCGACAGAAATTGAGACTGACACGGTAGCAGAAGTGGAGGAAACGCAACCAGCTGATACGGGCGGCGGAGTGGAGACCGGGTCTAGTATATCGGCGGAAGACATTGCACCACCAGAAGAAATAGCGAGCGAAGTAGTGCAGCCCGAACCTGAAATCGAGGAAGATCAGCCATCAGGTACACCAGCTGCCCCTCCGGATAGTGATGAAGTGGTTCCCGACCCGGACCTTGATGACACCTCCTCGGCCTCATCGACGCCACCTGTGCAGGCAACCAGCACATCGGTCCTCGACGAGGAAAGCGTCACTGATAGCGCAGATGAGGACAACTTACTGGCTGACTCTGCAGCGGAGGCAGCTTCTGATGTAGCCGCAACTACGTCACCAGTTGTCCCGCTTAGCCACACTGGTGCCACCAATCAAAACTACTATCAATTTTCTAAAGATGACTGCGTACGGGTAGCTGACGGCTCGTACTACTGTGGATCAAGTGCTCCAGAGCCGCCGCCAGCCGACAGCTTCTATGTAGCGCTTGATGGCGATGGGGATCGCGAGATTTTTGCGGTGATGGAGGGAAAAACGTACCAAATCACCAACAATAAACGGGATGATGCTGCCCCGTATTACGACGCGCAATCTGACACCCTCGTCTGGCATACGCTCATTTCTGGACGGTACCAGATCATGGTTTACGACTTTGATGAGGAAACAGAAACCCAACTCACTGCCGGACGCAGTAACAACATGGAACCGACTAGACAGGGAGACATTATTGTGTGGCAGCAGTGGGGAAGCGAGAGCTGGGAAATTATGTTGCACGACGGCGAATCAGTGCGGCAGCTGACCGACAACACAATGCCGGACGTTGCACCGTCAGTCAGTGAAGGTTTCGTGGTCTGGAAGCGAATGTACGACGGTAACCAGGAAGTTGTTGTGTACGATATTAAAAACGAAGAAGAGTCTCGAATTGACGACGCATCAGTGGGTGCATCAGTGCAAAATGCTCGCATGCTACTCGTGTACGAAGGCCTTACCCCAGAAGGGGACCGAGTCATTCGCGGGTTTGACCCGATTACCCAAGAGTTAGTACCAATCGAGGCTTTGCCAGCAGAACTCCCTGATGAGCTACCTTCGAGTGATCCAACAAACGAGGTCCGAGCGCTTGTGCAGTACAAACCTACTCTTGAAGAAGATGAGATTGTGTCGGAGCCACTGATGTCTGGCACTGGTTCCAGTGCCACTACTGCCACGAGTAGTGCTCCGCAAACTGAGCCTGCGCCAGCAGCAACCAGTACGCCAGCCGAAGCTTCCGATAACCCGCTCATCCTCGATTTGGCAACCTCTACCGTACCCGAGAAGTCACCGGCTCCAGACGTGCTCCCAGACCCCGAATTTGACCTGGTTATTCCACCGGCAGCCACCAGTACTGAGCAGTAAATACGGTATTATTAAGGGGTGAATTTAACGATATTCGGCAACGTCCGTGAGTTTTGTTGCATATGGACTCAGACTGAGAGACGGATTTGGTTTTCGTGCTTGATGGTACTTCTGTTTGGGCTGCTTTTCTTCTCCTTTCGGCCTATAATTGCTGCCGAAGCTGTGATTGCCAACAACGCAGATAACCAACCGACTCGGCACCAAAAATCTGGTTTTTCTACTGTCTTTACCGATGATCAAACTGGCTACCGGTTTTATACCATCACCAACGGTACCTGTTACTACTCAAAAACCACTGATGGCGGTGCTACTTGGGGCGGTGCGACGCAGTTTAATAACTTTAGCGACTGTGGCTCGATCTCAGTCTGGTACGATCAGTGGACGCCGGGGGACACTGGTGACTACATCCACATTGTCACCATGCACCAAAACAGTGCGCGAGAAGATATCCGCTACAACCGCCTCGATACCACCAACGACACTTTGCTTGTCGGCCTCTCAGGTACCGATGCCACCACTGGCCAGACACCAACTATTAGCCACGGCGCAGCAAAACCCGCACTTACGAAGGGGACAGACGGCACCATTTACACAGGCTTAACCGATAACACGGATGGTTTTATTGTTGAGTGTAGCAGCAACTGTGACCTGTCGACATCGTGGTCAGAAACTGGTACTAACCCGCTTGATGTAGTTACAGGCGACATGCAGATTCTTGTGCCACTGTTAGGTGGCGACATCATGGTCATTGACCGCGACCGTAACGCTAATGATGTTCGCTCGAAGGTGTGGGACAACACGAGTTGGGACGCATCGTGGACCGCGATTGATGCGTCGGCGGTTGAGAGCGCGACGTACGAAGTAGGCATGACTGCAGTGGTCGACCCGGACACTGGCGATGTTCACCTGGCGTATACTGCAGACAACAATAATTTTACGGCCGCCGACCACGACATTCGTACCGCCAAGTACAGTGGTGGCAGCTGGAGTAAAACGGCTGACATCCTCACCAACGATAGTCGAGGTATTACCGATTTGGCCATGGCGGTTGACGCTAACACCGATGATGTCTACGTTGCGTACGGTGCGCGAGGCACAATTGGCAGCAGCACCTCCGCTAACGTGTACTGGGCGAGTTCAACCAGTGCCATGGGCAGCTGGAGTATCGACAATGGTCCACTTAATGTCGCCACTGACGACTTCTACGGCGTCGACACTAATTACCGCTCCGACCAACGGCTCTACGTGAGCTGGCATGCGCTCACACCGCTTGATATTCGTGGTGAAACCATGCTCGACCCGACGCCACCACTGACGGTGTCGAGTATTGGTTCGCAAATTTCCGAGGTGCGAGGAAGCACTACGAGCAACTACCTCGGCGGCACCTTCGTGTTTACAGAGTTCGACAGCAGTCGCTCGGTTACGGGTATTACGATCACTGAAGACGGTTCGGTTGATGGTGCTAACGACATTGCCAATATTCGCCTGCTCTACGAATTAGATACGTCAGCTCCCTACGACTGCTCGAGTGAGAGCTATGACGGTTCAGAGTTGCAGTACGGCGCGACTGACACCAACGGTTTTAACGGCGCTAATGGTATTGCAACGTTCGTGGATTCGGTTTCGGTTGCCACCTCAAGTACGCTCTGTGTGTACGTACTGCTTGACGTCCTCGGATCGGCTGACGACGGACAAACGATTGATGTAGAAATTAGCAATTCGAGTACAGACGTCTCGGTAACCGGCGGCATCACCCCAAAACCTAACACTGCCATCGCTCTTTCAGGTGCCACCACCGTGGTGCGGCCCGATCTTCAACAAACGGGGTACCATTGGCGCAATGACAACGGTAACGAGAGTGGTGCTACCTCTGTTACCGCTGGTGTGGAAAATACCGGCCTGGTTGATTTACCACGCAATCAACCTCGACGTCTGCGTATCGCCCTTTCCAACGAAGGCTCAACGTCAACGCTAAGTACAAACTTTGAGCTCGAATTTGGAGTAGCTAACCCGACCTGTGGAGATGTGGGCACCTGGACGGGGGTCGACGACGCAGACGATGCGTGGAACATGCACAATTCCAGTTTTATCACCAACGGCACCGACAGCACCGACATTGCGACGAGCAGTGGGGGTGTAAGCAACCCAAACTCTTCGTTTGCCTCGCCAAACGGTGGCTTGCTCGACACCACATCACAAACCAACAGCATTACGCTTACCAGTACTGAATTTGTGGAGTACGAGTTTTCACTCGTTGCGTCGACCACAGCTTCACAGGGAAGCACCTACTGCTTTAGGCTTAGTGAGGGGGGTGCCGTACTCGGTCAGTATATTGAATACCCAACTGCGTCCATTGCCGCTGATGTTAACGTGAGCAGTGTTGGCAACCAGGTGGCGAATGCAGAAATTGGCGATGTCGACATCTACGGCGGTGGCGCGTTTGTTATCACCGAGGCTAGTGACGCACGCAATGTCACGGCCATTACCATCGCTGAGATGGGTACCATTGATGCCGACACAGATGTTGCTAATATTGAGCTGTATTACGACAGCGACACCTCAGCACCGTACAACTGCGCCAGCGAATCGTACGCTGGTACAGAGTCCCAATTTGGGAGTACCGTCGCCAACTTTGACGCCGCCAACGGTAACGCATCGTTTTCTGACAGTGTTGGTATTTCGACCACCAGTGCGCTATGTGTGTATGTTGTGTACGACGTCGAGAACACTGCCCAAAACGGGGACACAATTGAGCTTGAAATTACTAACCCGAATACACAAATTACCGTCTCGGGCGGCGCATCGGTGGCGCCAAGTACGGCGGTTACTATTGCGAGCACCACCAGTGTCTCAGGGGCAATTGTTACCCAGGTGCATTACCACTGGCGTAATGATAACGGCACTGAAACAACCGCTAGCTCAGCCACCAGCGGGACGGAGGACACGGCAGTGCTCGACATCGACAAGAACGAGCCGTACCGGTTGCGTCTCGGGCTCTCTAACGAGGGTGGCACATCTTCTGTTCCTGTCCAGTACACGTTGCAGTACGGCATCAGAGAGACAACATGTGATGTGGTTGCCAGCTGGACCAACGTCGATGCCTTTGCTAATGACTCGTGGGATATGTACGACTCCACGTTTCTTACTGACGGGAGTGATACAACTGATATTCCAGTGGCTGATGGTGGTGTAAGTGACGAAGAAGCAGACTTCTTAACCAGTAACGGAGGTATAGCCGAAACTGATGCTAGCACACCAACCACTACTCTCTCGAGCACAAATTACGTTGATTTTGAGTTCTCAATCACAACTACCGCCAATACGCCATTTGAGACTGATTTCTGTTTCCGGGTCGTTGAGAACGGCACTCCTCTCGTGGCGTACGATGTGTATCCAGAAATTAGCACCAAAACTAACCGTGACTACAAGACGCAGCGTGGCACGAACGTCATCAGTGGTTCGAGTCTTACACTTACGGCCGGCGTTGACTACGACGCCCCCGCCTCAACGAGTGTGGCGTTTGTTCGTATTACCAACTTCCACCACACAGGTGCTGGTCGTGACACCGGCGCCGGTAACCAAAATCCAGACGATGTTTCCGCGTACATCACATCCAGTAACTTACCAACTAGTTTTACTATTACGCGTGATACCGACTCTGTGAATAACACGTTTGTGGCCTGGGAAATCATTGAGTTTATTGGTGATCCTGGTACCGACAACGAAATGGTTGTGCGAGACGTAGGAACTATTAGCATGAGCTCGGGACAAACGTACGCCACAAGCTCAGCCATAAATCCAATTACCGACGATGGCGATATTGCTGTGTTTATTACCGGAGCTCGTATGACTAACGCTTCGCGTGGTAATTTTAGCAACAACCGTGCAACCGCCGCTTGGTCGAGCTCCACCAATCAGGTAGTGCTTACGAGAAGTGCCACCAACACCAGTGCGGACTTTAGCTACGCTGTTGTGGAGTTTTTAGGTGGCAACTGGAAGGTGCAGCGAGTGGAACATGAATTCTCAAGCGCCGGCGTCACCGAAACAGAGTCGATCACGCCGGTCAGTGCTGTCACCAAAGCTTTTCTGGAGACACAAAAACGGCACACGTTTACCTCACAACAGGCGAGCTACGGTGTACAGGCGTGGCTCTCGAGTATGGGAGTGGTCTCATTTTCGCTCGACTCGGGCGCAGATATGGCCCAAACCCATACTGCGGTAGTCTGGGTTATAGAAAATATTCAAAACGGAGCAGGGGAGATGACCGTTTTTCCAGCGAGCGGACTCTTTACCGGGGGTACCGCACCAGCCACTACTTCAGTGTCGTTTGATGCGGTTGGTGTAAACGACATCAATAATGCGGCGATTTTCGGTAACACGACTATTGATCGCGCGACCAACAACTTCCCGGAAATTATGGCTGGCTTGTATCTTACGAGCTCCACCACCTTTGAGATCTGGCGTTCAGACACGCAAGGCACCCTTTCGTATCGTGCCATGGTTGTGGAGTGGCCGGCCGCAGACGTCTCAATCCGCCAAAACGACTACCGCTGGTACGACAACACAAACGCCCTTACCCCCACCGACGCCTGGCCCCCTGGCGCCGGCAGCATTGGTGAAAATAGTCCGATCACGGTACTCGACACACCGGTTGGTGACGGTGACGTAATTCGCTTACGCACCTCACTTCTCATCACAAACGGCACGCTACCTGCAACGCTCCAGTCACTTAAGTTGCAGTACGGTCTACAAGAAACCACCTGCTCTGCAATCAGCAGCTGGAACGATGTTGGAGCCCCCGGGAGCGGATCGATCTGGCGCGGTTTTGATAACGGTGCGGTTGCAGACAATGCAGCTATTGGTACCAACCCGCCAACCGGTGGCCAAACACTTTTGGCGGTCTCCGACCGGTCTGGTCGGTATGTTGAGGGTGGCTCAGCAACTGCCAACCCGTACAGTGTAAATGCAGACGAAGATGTTGAGTACGATTGGGTGATTCAGCACAATGGCGCAACACAACGCTCCGACTACTGCTTCCGGGTTGTACAAGATGATGGCACGCAGCTCGCCGAATACCTCACCTATCCTTCGCTGCGCACTGAAGGGTACTCACCTGTGCAGTCAGATTGGCGTTGGTACGACGATGAAACCTCTCTCACACCGAGCACCGACCTAGCAGCTGAGAATGTTGCACCTGTCGAAGTTCAAAAAGGTAATACCGTTAAACTGCGCGTTATTGTCGACGAGCTTAACAATCTCGAACAAGCCAACGCCCGGTTCCGCCTCCAGTACTCTGACTCAGCTGGCTTCGCCACCGTTAACGATGTGGTAAACAGTGGTAGTTGTGGTGGTAGCGATGTCTGGTGCTACGACGATGGCGCCGGCGTCGATAATGCGATCATCGATGAAAAGGTGTTAACAAATACCGATATCTGTAACGCTGGTGTGGGCGTCGGCTGTGGTACTCACAACGAATCGGATCTAACGCTAACTGGGTACACGCATACCGCGCTTAGCGCCACTGAATTTGAGTTTACGATTCAGTACCAAAATATTTCTGGGTACTACGGTCAGGTGTGGTACTTCCGGGTGTACGACGTAGCAAACGGAGACGTCGTACCACTTGATAGTGGAGCCACCTACCCATCGCTGGTAGGTGAGTCGGGCAGTCTCGCTTTTACGGTTAACGGTTTACCAGCCGGCACCTCAACCGAAGGTGTGGTGACGACTGCGAGCACTACTGCCACGACCATTCCATTCGGTTCGCTGGTAACTGACAGTGATGCTATTGCTGGACAACGCTTATCAATCGATACTAATGCTGTCAGCGGCTATCGGACTCAACTCTACACGCGCCAACAACTGCAGAATAGCGATTCTGATACCATTGCTGACATTGCCGGCACCAATAGCGCACCAAGCGGATGGAGCGCTGGTTGCTCTGGGCTCACGAGCTGTTTCGGGTACCACGCTGGTGACGATACACTTTCAGGCAATACCAGCCGCTTTGCCCTTGACGATACCTACGCTGCGGCCAGTACTACACCAGAAGAAATCATGTACAGTGCCGTGCCAGCAACAGAGAGTGAGGATATAATATACAGAATAGTGGTTACTGGCACACAGCCGCCGGGCGACTACTCAAGCGATATTGTGTACTTGGTGACACCAGAATTCTAATTATGCGCGCCCTACCGACAATAATCATGTTACTCACAATCGCTGTCTTTGCCAGCGGTAACACTGTGTCGGCTCAGACTATTCACCACGTTTCTCCACGTGCCATCGAGGAAACCGTTCAGCCAGGTGACATTGTGAGCGCCGAGATAACAGTGAGAAATACCTACCCGTACCGAATCACAGTGTACCCGTCGGTTCATGGCCTACTCGAAGTGCGCGACGGTACCAGCACCCAAGAGCAAATTCTCCCGTCGGGCGAGACAGTTGTCGCCAAGTGGCTCACCATGACCCAGGCGGGACAGCGTTTATTACCTGAGGAGGAGGTTATTGTTTCAGTGCGATTGGCGATTCCGCGTGATGTTGAGTCTGGTGTGTACCGGGCGCTGCTTGGGTTCGGGCAAGGTATCGACCGACCGACTGCACAGCAAGCGGTTGAGCGGGGAGTGGCGCCCGGAGTAGTTCTACGGCTAACCGTTCCGGAGAAAGATATTCAGACTGACGGTGCGGTGTCGCTAGATATTACGAATCTCGTCTTGGCCGATACACAGCCTGCGATTGCCTACCGGATTAGTAATCCTGGGACAAAAACAGTGGTGCCACAAGGAGAGATTATAATCACTAACAAACGAGGTGCTGAAGTGGCTGCGGTACCGATCAACCCTGGCGGCGCACCATTGGCACCAGGCGAGGTACTTAGTGTTGCGACAGCCACTCCGGCACTCCCGTGGCTTGGCGCGTACGCTGCAGCTGTGCGCGTCGATTACCAAAACCAGCAGTTGGCAGCTGTTTCAATGAGCGATTCATTTTGGTACCTGCCGTGGCCGGTGCTATTGGCTTTTGTAGTGGCGCTCGTTATCCTCTCTGTATTGTTTTATGTGTACCTTGCACGTCGGCTGCGGTCACCGATTGCACATACAGATGGGGCCGCTGCCTTGCCGCTGCATGTGTACGAGGGGCAATCACCAGCAGAAGATCATGACATTAATCTCAAAACGTAACCAGCTCCGCCTGTTCATAGTTGCCACCCTCGCGTACACTTTCGCGTGTTTGCCGGCCACAGTTTCCGCTCAGCAGGCTGAGGGGGTGAGTATCACTGTAGCCCCAACTCTCATTGAGCTCGGACTGGCGCCAGGTGAAATTTGGCAAAGTAGCGTAAAAGTTATAAACACCAATGATTTTCCGCTGACAATTTACACGCAACCAGCCCATTTTGAGTCAGTGGGTGAGCGTGGTCAGAGTAATATTATCCCGAAGAGTCAAGTGCCGGAAGACGAGGTAGTGCTCGCCAACTGGATTGATATACCGGAGCCAAGTATTACCATCCCACCAAATACCAGTCGGCAAGTTGCCTTTGTCGTCACTGCGCCTGAGGTTGCTGCACCAGGTAGTCATTTTGCCGCACTTCAGATCAGCACTGCGCCGCCTGATGCTCAAACCAGTTCAGGCTTTAGTACCGCACAGGTTATTAGCAGTTTACTGTTTGTACGTGTCGCTGGCGATGTGTACGAGTCTGCGCTCTTACGTAGCTTCACCGCCAGCAACTCGTACAGTACCGAACCGCGTACCGAGCTGGCGCTACGGTTCGAGAACACGGGTAACGTGCATGTTCGGCCAGTTGGTGAAATTCTTATTCGTAACATGTGGGGCGCTGAACGCGGCTCCATCCCGGTTAATATCAATACTAGTTTTGGTAACGCGCTCCCAGGCATGATTCGGACCTACGACTTCTCTTGGCAACGCGAACCCTCTTTGTTCGATATTGGCCGTTACACTGCTGCGGCAACACTTACCTACGGTAGTGAAGCCAAACAGTTTGTTTCAGCCAAGACAAGCTTCTGGGTTATTCCCGTGAAGCCACTACTTACCGTTATTGCGATTGTCCTCGGCATCATACTCTTCATTGCCACTGTTAGTCGGTGGTACATCCGTCGGCTGCTTCGTCAGGCGGGTGTTACTTCATTAAAGAGTCTCTCTGAGTCACAACCAACCCAAGTAAAAAACGAACTAATCCGCCAGTCGTCAGATCTTGACCTCAAACAAACTACAGCTGATACACCAACTAAAAGTGATTGGCTGCAGCGTATACAAATCACGTTTTCGCACGCGCGAGAAGTTTGCGCGCTCTTGTATCGCGAGGCTCGTGCCCTCTGGCGGCTTATGTCACCCCGCGCGCATCTTGTTGCGGTGGCTGGCGCAGTCGTACTACTGCTCATACTCTGGCTCTTTGTCCGCTCACAGGCCGCAACCAGCAATCATGCGTATCAGGCAACCATTGGCTTAGATGCTCAAGCAGTGACGTATAACTCTGAAGAGATCGCCTTCTTCCAACAGCCAGGCATGTCGGCCGATCGTCTTCAGCACGATGCTAGTTACTCAGTCACCTTTATCAACGCCAGCCCACAGCCTGGCTTGGCTGGAGAACGAGCAGCTGCCCTCATTGATCAGTTCCCGATTACCACACTGGCAACCGACGCGACCATTCGCACCAACAGTGTCGTTCTCTTTCCAACTGATCTTCAAGACGAAGCGATCGCACTGAGCGAGGCGCTACCAGGTGCACTACTCTCGGCGGTTCCTACGAGCACCACGACCATAGTTGTGTACCTGGCCGAAGAGTAGCGTGGTACCATTGCTCTATGGATCGTTCAGTACTAATTTTACTTGCGTTATTCTTCCTAACCCTCCTTGTTGGTATGGTGACGTTTACCTACTTGGAGCGTCAATCTCAGTTACAGCAAGTTGAACAGCCGTTGTAAATCTGTCACAAGTATGACCATAGAGCGAGATTCAAAAACAACGTTGTTAATAATCGGGTCGATCCTCATTATTGGCGTGGTGACAATATTCATCCTGCAACAACAGCGACCAGATTCAATAGCAGAAGAGCGCTCGGCAGAAGCAGAAGCACACTTCTCGTACACATATCTAACACTCAATGAGCAACCATTTCGCTTTACTGAGCAAACTGCAGAATGGTTTGTCGTCACCAGCTGGGCTAGCTGGTGCCCAGATTGTGCGGTGCAACTACAAACGTTACACGCATTGGCAGCACTTTTATCATCATCAGACACTCAGTTTGTTGCCGTTAATCGGGGCGAAAATCCAGGCACGATACAGCAGTATCTCAAGATCGTAACACCCGAGTTGCTGCAAAGTGACCTAGTCGTACTCAAAGATCCGGCAGATTACTGGTATAGAAATTATGAAGGTCGTACGATGCCAGAAACCATCATTATG
This sequence comes from bacterium, assembly GCA_002710785.1. Classification (GTDB taxonomy): domain Bacteria; phylum Patescibacteriota; class Minisyncoccia; order Phycocordibacterales; family UBA918; genus OLB19. The sequence continues at coordinate 28,732 of PAMC01000016.1, read as the reverse complement.
AATAGTGCTGGAGTGGTGCGCGAGCACATTCGCCGACCGATCGGTGAAGAGGAGCTTAAGGCGCTGCTGGCAGCACTTGCAAACGAGGGCTAGTAGGGCCCGTTGCGCTGCCCCCATTCGCAGCAGCGACACGTCACGCACCGCTTGGCATTTGATGCTACTATAAAGGATATGATGACTAATCGTATCGTAGAGTACGTGTTTTTCTTTGGCTTAATGGCAGTCGTTGGCTACATCGTATGGGTGATGCTTTCGCCATTTGTCTCCGCGCTGGCACTGGCCGCCATTATTGTCACAATCTGTTACCCGCTGTATGAGCGGATTACGCGCCGGATGCCAAGGCAAAACGAAACGCTCGGGGCTCTGGTCACTACTATTATGGTGCTCGTCATAATTATTATGCCGCTCACGGCGCTGTTCTCGACGTTGGTTAATGAGGCGTTGGCTGTCTACAACCAGGTCAACACCAACGGTGCAGAGCTCGAGCAGCGTATTGCTGGTATAGAGTCGATGGTGTACGAGTACGCACCAGGTTTCGACTTCAATTTAGTCGATTCGGTTAAACAGGCGACATCGTGGATCACCAGCAATGTTGGTGCTATCTTTGCCGGTACCGCCTCAACCATCTTCTCGATCTTCATCGCCATTATCGGTACGTTTTACCTATTTCGTGACGGGCCAGCCTTTACCCGCAGACTCGTTAAAATCAGCCCCTTACCCGACGACGAAGACGAGCTTATTCTCCGTCGTCTCGGAAGGGCGGTTCGCTCCGTTGCCACCGGCACCGTGCTTATTGCGCTCATTCAAGGTAGCTTAACTGCCTTCGGGCTCTGGCTCTTTGGCTTTGAGCGATTTGTATTGTGGGGAGTAATTGCGGCCTTTGGTGCGCTGATTCCAAGTGTCGGCACCTCAATTGTGCTCATTCCGGCAGTTGTGTACCTCATTATTACTGGACAGTACCTCTTTGCTGTTGGGCTTTCAGTTTGGGGTATGACAGCAGTGGGAGTGATCGACAACTTGCTCGGCCCATACCTCATTGGTCGCGGCAACAACTTACACCCGTACCTAGTGCTCTTAGCGGTACTCGGGGGCGTATCACTATTTGGGCCAATTGGTTTTGTGGTTGGTCCAGTTGCAGTCAGTCTCTTTTTGGTACTTCTCGAACTGTACGCGACTCACATCGCAGAAGACACCTCTCCCTCCGATGACGAAACAGTAACCGTATGATCAAAAAAGATGTCGTAGAACGATACTTGCGCGCGAATGGGGTCCACCCAACAGCACCCGACGAGCAGATCAAAGAGGTTTTATTTAGTGCCAAGTGGCACGAGGACGATATCGATACTGCGCTTATGGTGCTGCGTGAAGACCCAGCTACGCACGAAACACACGTCGATTCGCTTCATAAAGTCTTTCACTCCGACGAACGTCTCCAGCCAGAAACAATTTCTGCGCTACTGGGGATAGAGGTAGACATTAAGCCACCCGAGGAGCGCCAGCGGAGCAATCGTGTCGCCACCAGTTCAGTTATGACTATGACGGTAGTTGCACTCTCGCTCTCATTTGTGTTTGTGATGACGGCTATGTGGTACCTCAAGATGGGTATCTTCTACTCCGGTTAAACTATGCGAGCAGTGCTCGGCTTAGGGTTGATTACGTTTGGGCTGCTGGCGGCGATTTTACTAGCGCGAACTATTTCGTTGCCTGATTTTTACACCACCTGGGGAATATTTAGTGGCGCAAACACCGCCGAGCAACACCTATTGTTTACTGGCGATGTGTTCTTTGGGCGCGCTGTGGAGCGTTGGCAGCAGCGGAATCCGCAAGCTCATCCGTTTGATCATCTTGGAGAGCTGTTCAGCTCGTATGAGAGTGTGGTAATAAATTTTGAATCAGCCATTCCTAAACGACACGTACCGACGCCTGACTACCAATTTCAGTTTTCTGTTGCCACCAGTGCTTTACCTACTATTGCTTCTTACAACGTTACCTACGCTTCGATTGCGAACAATCATAGTTATGACTTTGGTTTAGAGGGTTTTGCCCATACGCAGCAAGCGTTAGAAGGGGCCGGAATCACCCCGTTGGGGCACCCACAACAGGTCGATAAAACCGCTACCGAGTACGTCTCTCTGGGTAATGAGACAGTAGCTATCATCAGCTTAAATACCGTAGGTGTTAGTGCTGATCTTGATGTTCTGCAAGCTGTTCTCACTAACGCAGTTTCCACGGCCGACTATAGCATCGTCAATATTCACTGGGGCACCGAGTATGAGCTTCTACCTGACGCGATCCAACAGCAATTAGTTAGTGTTTTTGCCAAAACGGGAGTCGACGTAGTAATTGGGCATCACCCGCACGTCGTTCAACCAATCGAGCGGGTTGACGACACCCTAGTATTTTACTCGCTAGGCAACACGGTCTTCGATCAATATTTTAGCGAGGAGGTACAACGTGGCCTTATGGTTGGTTTTGGCAGGCAAGGGAAAGCTTACGGGGTAGCCCTATATCCAATTACGAGTGTAGCCTCCCCACACCAACCTCAGCTGCTCTCTGGTGAGCAGCGCGAGCGACAGCTACAACTCTTAGCTGAGGTAAGTGATACCGCACTGCAAGCAAACATTGAGGCAGGGTTCGTACCCTTGCAATAGCGCCATATTTTGTTTAGTATGTCCAGCACAAAAAGAAAATCCAGATATGAAACTATCAACCTTTGAAACCGTAGGAATTGCCAGCAGCGTAGCGCTGATGGCAATTGTACTGTGGCTCGTCAATCTAGACGCTACAAACCAAGCGATTAGCGGCCTAGGTAGCGAAGCCAGCACCGCCGTGGTAGCTGGTTCTGATCGCGACGCCTTGACTGAGGCACTCCTTGAGGCAGGTGTTGGTGATGGCGGTGTTGAGCGACTGGTTATTGACGATGTGGTTATTGGCACTGGTGAATTGGTCGCAGAGGGTGATACGGTGACCGTACACTACATTGGCACTCTCACTGATGGTACTCCGTTTGACAACTCGTACCTCCGCGGCACGCCGTTTACCGTCGAAGTTGGCAAAGGGCGTGTTATCGAAGGCTGGGATCAGGGCCTGATTGGTATGCAGGTCGGCGGCCAGCGTGTGCTGGTTATCCCGCCTGAGCTAGGCTACGGCAGTGCCGGCGGTGGTCCGATTCCGGCAAACAGCACGCTTGTCTTTGCAATCGAACTACTAGCGATTGAATAAATCGCATCATCTACTTCATTGAACTACGTATTTCTGTATTCGCCGTATAACTAATACGGCTCATTTAGAAATCCTTGTTTACCTTGCATCCTATACAATTTCTCCAATCACTCACCATGAGTAATGCTCCAGTAAGTTTTAAAGTTGAACAAAATAAATCAGGAACATTAGGCCGGGCTGGTGTTATTTCTACCCCCCACGGCAACATCGAGACACCGGCTTTCGTGGTGGTGGGTACGAAAGGTACCGTTAAGAGCGTTAAGCCTGAGGATATGGAGCGCTACGTGGGCAACCAAGTGGCGCTCGCCAACACGTACCACCTGTTTTTGCAGCCAGGCGATCAGCTCGTAAAAGAGATGGGCGGCCTCAACCACATGATGCGTTGGGATAAACCCACCATGACCGATAGCGGCGGCTTTCAGGTCTTTAGCCTTGGCGCAGCCTTTGGTAAGGGGGTTACTAAGTTTGCTAAAGGAGAGAGCTCAGACGAAAACGCTGGCCTCAACGTCTACAGCAAAGAGCTTGCGACTCAGCACGGGAAACTATGTGTTATCGACGAGGAAGGAGTAACGTTTACCTCACACATTGATGGCTCGATGCACCGCTTTACTCCTGAGCGCTCAATTGAGATCCAACATAACATTGGCGCCGACATAATTATTGCGTTTGATGAATGTACCAGCCCCACCGCCGAGAAGGAGTACCAGATCGAAGCCATGCACCGCACCCACCGTTGGGCCAAACGCAGCATCTTAGCGCATAAGCAAAACTATGAAGCGCTTAAGACGCAAGGTATTTACGGTGTTGTGCAGGGTGGTCGCCACCTTGATCTGCGCCAGGAGAGCGCCAAAACGCTCGCTGCCATGGACTTCGATGGTTTTGGTATCGGCGGCAGCTTTAGTAAGGAGGACTTAGGCGAGTCTCTTAAGGTTGTGAATGAGATTTTGCCAGAGAATAAACCCCGCCACTTACTCGGCATCGGCGAACCCGAAGATATTTTGCACGGCGTACTTAATGGCTGCGACACCTTCGATTGTGTGGCACCAACGCGCTTGGCGCGTACCGGTACGATTTACCACAACACTGGAGAAGTCGACGAATTTGGTTTACCAAAGTTCACCAAACTGAATCTCATCAACAGCCAGTACCAACGTGACTTCACTTCGCTCGACAACAGCGAGAGCCCAATTGGCTACACCTACACCAAAGCCTACCTGGCCCACCTTTTTAAAGCCAAAGAAATGCTCGGCCCCCACCTGGCTAGCTTGCATAACCTTTGGACGATAGTCGACTATACGAAAAAAGTGCGTAACTTGATCTTAAACAGTTAGATCTTGGAGGATGCGGCAATGCTGCAAGTATTCATATTTATATTCATATTATCTTTGCACTAGCGTGTGCTGCAGCAGGAATCTTCTGCCTGTGGTTGGCAAAACGAGCTGTCATACCGGATAGCCGCGATCAAAAGCGCCTGCGGTTGTTCGGCGCACTTCTATTGTTGCCAGTATGTGTGATATCGACCTACGGATGGTGGATTTTCGGCGGTGGGCTGTAATGGTCTGCTGCTTTTTTATTTGAATCAATCACGTTATATTTATCTGGTGAAATTTAAACTAAGTACAGACAAAACTCCAGCCGGTGACCAGCCAGAGGCGATTGCCTCTCTCCTTAAGGGTCTTGAGAAGGGCGAGCAGCACCAAACTTTATTGGGTGTGACCGGTAGTGGTAAAACCTTTACGGCGGCCAATGTTATTAAGTCGGTGCAAAAGCCAACCTTAGTGATTGCCCACAACAAAACCCTAGCTGCGCAGCTGGCGCAGGAGTACCGTGACTTTTTTCCCAATAACGCGGTGCACTACTTCGTCTCCTACTACGACTACTACCAACCCGAGGCGTACGTACCCACGAGCGACACCTACATCGAAAAAGAGGCCCAGATTAACGAAGAGATCGACCGCTTGCGCCACGCCAGCACCCAAGCGCTCTTAACCCGGGAGGACGTGATTATTGTCGCCTCTGTGTCGTGTATTTACGGCTTAGGTTCTCCTGAGCAGTACCTCAAAAAACACCTCAAGATCGAGCGCGGCTACACAACAACACGTACCGATATGCTACGTACGCTCATTGACCTCTATTTTGAGCGGACTAACGCCGACCTTACGCCCGGCACCTTCCGGGCGGTTGGTAATACCGTCGAGATTATGCCCACCAACGAACGGGTCCTGTACCGTCTTAGCTTCTCTGGAGCCACCATTGGTAGCATTACCAAAATTGACGCTGTCTCAAGGCAGATTATTGACGAACCGGAGGTCTTTTTCTTATTCCCAGCTAAACACTTTGTAACGCCCGAAGATGAGATTAAGGTGGCGCTCGAGGATATTGGGCTAGAGCTCGAAGAGCAACTAAAGAAGTTTAAGAAAGAAGGGAAGATACTAGAAGCCGAGCGTCTTAAGCGTCGCACCCAACACGACATGGCCCTGATTCGCGAAATGGGCTATTGCAACGGTATCGAAAACTACTCGCGCCACTTCGACCGCCGTAAGCCAGGGGAAGCGCCATACACACTCCTGTCGTACTTCCCACATAAGGAAGACGGCTCAGCTGATTTTTTAACAATTATCGACGAGTCACACGTCACCATCCCGCAGCTTAACGGCATGTATGCCGGCGACCGCTCACGTAAAGAGACACTCGTTGAGCACGGCTTTCGTTTGCCGAGCGCAGTCGATAACCGACCACTGAAGTTTGCCGAAATCGAAGAGCGACTTGGGCAGCGTATTTACACGACTGCCACTCCGGGCAAGTACGAGCTTACGAAAGCTGAGGAAGGAGCGCCAGTCGTGGAGCAAATCATTCGCCCGACCGGCCTTGTTGACCCCGAGATTGTCCTTAGGCCAGTGGTCGAGAAAGGCGAGTACCCCGGTCAAGTTAAAGACTTTATTGATGATGCGGTTGCTACCATCAAGGGCGGCGCAAGAGTTCTCGTCACCACCCTGACCAAACGTATGGCTGAGGACCTGGCTGTGTTTTTGGATGAGCGTAATATCAAGAGTAAGTACATTCACAGCGACGTCGACACCATTGAGCGCATTGAGATTCTGACTGATTTTCGCAAAGGTGAGTTTGATTGCTTGGTTGGTGTAAACCTCCTGCGCGAAGGACTCGACCTGCCCGAGGTAGAGCTGGTTGCCATATTAGATGCCGACAAAGAAGGTTTTTTGCGTAGTGAAACCGCACTTATTCAGACTATTGGCCGCGCCGCACGTAACGTTAATGGCCGGGTTGTGCTCTATGCCGATGAGATGACTGACTCACTGCAATCGGCAGTCGGTGAGACGCGACGGCGACGCGAAAAGCAGCTTAAGTATAACGAGGTGCACGGTATTACCCCGCAAACCATTAAGAAAGAAATTAAGTCGATTGCTGACCAGCTTCGCACTGAACACGACGAGACTGTCGACACACTACTTAAGGTCGACATGGAACTCTTCAAACGGAACCCAAAGAAAGTTCTTAAAGAGAAGCGGCGACAAATGGAAGATGCGGTTGCGATTCTGGATTTTGAAACAGCTGCTATTATTCGCGACGAGATTAAGTACCTCGAAGAGGCAAACGCCAAGAACAATAAGTCCACGTAGTGGGCCACCTCTGGCTTACTATCATATATGATAGTAAGCCAGAGGTGGTGAGGTCTTGGGTTTCTGTCTTATGAGGTAGGTGATAACTGACGAGTCAGCGAGTCGCAGAGCGCTATACTAGAGGTATGAGCGTCAAGAAACGCACGACTGTTCGTAGTAGCAAAAGAGCTGTCAAGAAGGCGGCAAAAAAAACTGCTACTCGTACCCGTAAAGTAGCAAAAAAGACAACCAAGAAAGTCGCCACAAAGAGAGTGAAGCGAGTGGTTAAGCGGGTGGTAAAGCGCCCAAAAAACACTAAGCCACAGTCGGTGCGCGAGGCTCGCTATGGCGGCCATCAACACACTATGCCAACCAGCCCTAAGGCGCCTGGTCGCCTGCTGGGGCGAACGATTACCCTCTCTGCCATTGGTGCCTCTAGCATACCGGTTAATACCGACGCGTTAGCGGTTGGTGTAGCTCGTTTGGGCGGGATTGCGATTATGCTGCTTGGGGTCGCACTCTCCTGGAATTTATTCAACCAAATTGCCGCACCGGCCGCAGTACCTCAAACAGCAACGCTGATTGAGGCGCTGCCGCGAACGACTGCGACGATTGACATTACGCAACCTGAGCCACTAAGTGGTGTGGTGCCGGTTGTGGTGAGCGCCCCAGACACAGAAGAGGTGATCTTGGCTGCAGCCAATGCCTCAGGTACCTACGTACTTGGCGCTGCCGTGAAGCAGGCCGCAGAAACGTGGCAACTTGCTGCTGACACAAGAGAGCTACCCGACGGTTCGTATACCGTTAGCGCCTATACAGCTCGTGCTTCAGAAGAGGTCGTGGTGGCAACCAGACCAAACGTTCGAATCCGCAATACGCTAAAGCTAGAGCAAGCTGCTACGAGCTCAAGGGCTACCAGTACTAGTAACGCAACCAGCACGCCCGAGGTGCTGCGTGCACCAACGACAACTATGCCAACCCTGCTGGTGCCAGAGATCCGTCTTATCCACCAGCTAGAATCTGGCGACGTGCTAGTGTTTGGTACTGCTACCCCAGAGCAGTCGATCGAACTTTTGTTACTTCGCGATCAACAGCGCGCGAGCACTACGGTGCAGCGTAATGGGTGGTTTTCGCTTACGCTTGATGCACCGCTTCCGTCAGCCACGTATGAACTGTACGCACAAGCGTCACCCGAGCTCTTGAGCGGCCCGCTCGATTTTGAAATGATTGCAGGGCGCCTGGTTCGCACGCCACCAAGCGGTGACACCCAGATAACCAGCGTGCCAGACAGCGACCCCGCCCAGGAGATGTTGGTCTGGTACCTTCTTGCCTCAGTGGCTACCGTCTGTATCGGTGCAGTGTTGCTTTTAATTGGGCACCACCTACACCATACGAGACGGCGCCCAGAGCCCGAAGTGGTGCTAGACCCAGCTGCCTGAGCCAGGTATACTACCCGTGCATGAGCTGCGGCCACACCCGCAGCCCTTTACCTGTTATATGGCCACCAAGAAAACAAAAACGGCTTGGAAAGATCCAAACGACGAAAAGATCAGCGTACGCGGTGCGCGTACGCACAACCTAAAGAATATTGACGTTGATATGCCGCGCAACAAGCTCGTCGTGGTCTCCGGTCCGTCAGGGTCCGGAAAGTCGAGCTTAGCCTTCGATACCATTTTTGCCGAAGGCCAACGCCGGTACGTCGAGTCGCTCTCGGCTTACGCGCGACAGTTTCTCAATAAGATGCAAAAGCCGGATGTCGACGAAATCTCTGGTCTCTCACCAGCCATTTCTATCGACCAAAAGTCAGCCAGTCGCAACCCACGCTCAACAGTTGCTACCATCACCGAAATCTACGACTACCTGCGCATCCTCTACGCACGGGTTGGCCAGCCGTACTGTTTAGATGTCGACGTACCGATTGAGAAGCTGTCGCAAGATGAGATTGTCGGCATCATCCTCAAATCGATCGAAGAGAAGGAGGTTAAAGCCGCGACCAAAAAGCAGTCCGAGAAAGTGCTCGGAATCGAGGTGAGTAAAGGACGAGTGTCGGTTTTTGCACCAATTGTGGTGGGTCGTAAAGGCGAGTACTACCAGTTACTTTACGACCTCTTAGGTAAAGGTTTTGAGACAGTGAAGATTGATGGTGAAATCAAGCAACTGCGAGAGAAAATTGAGCTTTCAAAAACTAAACGCCACGACATCGATCTACTCATTGATGAGATCTACGTCAGTGAATTCTCAGATGACCCCAAAGGCTCACACGAGCGTCTCTCAGAGGCGATTGAGATTGCCTTGCATGAGGCCAATGGGCTCGTAAAAGTTGAATCACCCGATGGCAGCACCCGCACCCTCTCGGCCAAGTTCACCTGCCCGGTTGACGGTTCATCATTTCCCGAAGTAGAACCCCGGCTCTTCTCGTTTAACTCACCGTACGGGGCATGTCCGGAGTGTAACGGCCTTGGCGTTGTAGGTATTTTTAACACCGACGAATGTCCAAGCTGTAACGGTGCCCGTTTGCGGCCAGAAGCGCTACGCGTGTTTCTAGGTGGCAGCGGTAAAGACCTGGGGAAAAATATCGTCGATTTTACTGAACTGACGGTCAAAGATGCCGCTGAGTTTATCGCCAATTTGAAGCTTAGTAAAAAACAGCATGATATTGCCTGGCCAGCGCTGCGCGAAATTATCGACCGACTACAGTTTATGCAAGACGTTGGTATTGAGTACCTAACGCTCAACCGTCGGGCTAACACGCTCTCTGGCGGGGAGGCGCAGCGTATTCGCCTGGCGTCGCAGCTGGGCTCCGGCTTGGTCGGTGCACTCTACGTACTCGATGAGCCGACAATTGGCCTTCATCAGCGCGACAACGATCGGCTTATCAAGACGCTCACTGACTTGCGCGACTTAGGTAACACTATTGTAGTGGTTGAGCACGACGAAGACACAATCTTCGCTGCCGACTACCTGGTCGACATTGGCCCCGGGGCCGGGGTACATGGTGGGGAGGTGGTCGTGGCTGATTACCTACAGCCCCTACTTGATGCACCAAAAAACAATTCAAAATCAACCACCTTAGCGTATCTGCGGGGAGAGAAGGCAATTACGGTACCCGACCGTCGCAGCAGCGAGAAGGGCAGCATTAAGATTAAAGGCGGTAAGGCGTTTAACATCAAAAATCTAAATATTTCAGTGCCGCTCGGACGACTAATTTGTGTGACAGGAGTGTCTGGCTCGGGCAAGTCGACCTTTATGTACGAGATCCTCCACAAGAATCTTCTGGCCAAGCTAGAGAAGCGCCACCGCACCGCTAAAACCTATAACGTGAGCGACTTTACCGGTACCGAGTACCTCGGCCGCACAGTACTGATCGACCAATCGCCCATTGGCCGTACTCCACGATCTAACCCTGCCACCTACACCGGAGCGTTTACCCACATTCGCGACCTCTTTGCCGCCACTAGCGAGGCTAAAGCTCGCGGCTGGAAGCCGGGCCGGTTTAGCTTTAACGTTAAAGGCGGCCGGTGTGAGGCTTGTCAGGGTAACGGTGTAATTGCGGTTGAGATGCACTTTCTGCCGACAGTGTACGTAACCTGTGACGTCTGCGATGGCAAGCGTTTTACCAAAGAGACACTCGAAGTACGTTACAAAGGTAAAAATATTTACGAGGTTCTACACCTTACTATTGAAGAGGCGCATGAGTTTTACAAAGACATTCCAGCTATCGAGGAGCGACTCAAGGCCCTTCTTGATGTTGGCTTGGGGTACCTCGAACTTGGACAGAGCGCAACCACACTCTCTGGTGGAGAAGCCCAGCGCGTTAAGATTGCTTCCGAGCTCTACCGTAAACATACCGAGAAGACCATTTACTTACTCGACGAACCGACGATTGGTCTTCATTATGACGACGTCGCTAAGCTAATCGAGATCCTCCAAGAGCTGGTTAACCGCGGTAACACGGTCATGGTGATTGAGCATAACCTTGAGGTAGTAAAGAGTGCCGATTACATTATCGATATTGGCCCGGAGGGCGGGGCCGGCGGTGGCAATGTAGTGGCAAAGGGTACACCTGAAGAAGTGGCTGAGAGCAAAGTTAGTCACACCGGACAGTACTTAAAGAAAATTCTCCGTCGGAAGTAGGGTATACTGAATATTCAGAGGGGCAGACTAGAACCTGCTCTAGAGCTCACACTAAAAGGGAAAAGCGATGGATAGATCAACGCCTCGCCTCGAAGTGCTTCCAGATGGAGATCGTCAGGCCGAGCGAACCAAATTCATGAAAGCCCTGCGCGGTGATCACATCAATGTTCTGCGAGAGCATCAACTACTGCCCGATGATTACACCTGGGAAGACATGCAGAGTTTGCTTAATTCGTGCGCAGCTGCGACAGGGAACACCATTACCAGTGACCTTGTTTCGGAAGCAATCAATGGCAATCTTCCATCGTTTGCTCACCAGGCCATCTCGGGACATTTGGCTGCCACGACCAACTAATCGCCAACCACTGGCGATTTTTCTTTTTTTGATTTGCTATAGTAGGCGACATGACGCGAGAAGATTTGGCGAAGAAAGAATTGCCCGATACACCTGGGGTGTATTTTTTTCTCGGTGCCAAAAAAGAGATACTTTACATTGGTAAAGCTACCAGCTTACGCAATCGGGTGCGCAGTTACTTCGCAAATGACCTTCGCGACAAACGCTCAGAATTGATTCAGCAGATGGTAGAACGGGCAAAGACGGTCGAGGTAACAGAAACCGACAGCACGCTTGAAGCACTCATCTTGGAGACCAACCTCATCCGAACACACAAACCGCACTACAACACCCGCAGCAAAGACGACAAAAGCTACAACCATCTCATTATTACCAACGAGGAGTGGCCACGGGTGTTGGTGGTCCGGGGTAAAGACCTCACCGAACGGTTTACCGAAGCCGAAATCAAGTATCATTTTGGTCCGTTTCCAAGTGGGCAACTGTTTCGTGAAGCATTAAAAATTGTTCGCAGACTTTTTAAGTACTACGATACCGACAAACCGTTGGGGAGCGAAAGGAGTAAGGTAGTGAAAGGACGCATCGACTTTAATCGCCAAATTGGCCTCTACCCAGAGCACGGCGACAAGGTGGCTTACGAGAAAACCATCCGCCACCTCCGGCTCTTTTTTGAAGGTAAAAAACAGCAGCTTATCAAAGAGCTTAAGAAAGACATGATGGCTGCTGCCAAAACTGAAGCGTTTGAAGAGGCTGAGCGCATCAAGAAAAAAATCTTTGCGCTTGAACACATCCAGGACGTGGCGCTGATCCAAAACGACCGCAAGATCTATCGCGACGAGCGTACGGTGCGCATCGAGGCGTACGACGTGGCGCACTTGAGCGGACAAGATATGGTCGGTGTGATGACCGTACTAGAAGGGGAAGAGCCAAAAAAGAGTGAGTACCGCAAGTTTAAAATTGAATCGCTTAGCAGCAGCAACGACACAGCGGCCCTAAAAGAAGTACTCGAACGCCGATTTAACCACCCAGAGTGGCCGTTTCCGCAGATTATTGTAGTTGACGGTGCTGCCGCGCAAAAAAATGCGGCTGAGTTTGTGCTTAAGAAGCTCGGTTTGGTGATACCGGTAGTAGCAGTAACCAAGGACGAACGACACAAACCTATTCGGGTGGTAGCCAGTGCTAAGCTGCGCAGTCAGTACGAAAATCAAATACTGCTAGCTAACGCCGAAGCACACCGCTTTGCGGTGGCGTTTCATCGTCAGCGACGCAGCCGGCGCCAGTTGTCGTAGTGCTATACTACAGGCATGTCACTTTTAGGTGGAAAAGAACGCATTGCGGTATTTCGGGGTGGCGAGCGGGCGACGAACCGACAATCAATGGAGTACGGAGCCACTGTCCTTGCGCTACTCTCGCGTAGTCGACGGTACACCCCGGTTGATGTTGTGGTCGCTCCTAACGGCGAATGGCTGCACGACGGTCTGGTGGTCTCACCAACTACCTTTCTGCCGCATGTTGACGCCGCGTACCTGACGGTTCTCGGGCCGTACGGCGAAGACGGCCAACTGGCCCGTGTGCTAGAGCAGCACGGCGTGCCACACCAAACCGAAAAACCATACACCGCTTTAGAGACCTGGCAGAAAGACCTGGCCACCGAACGTGTTCGAAGTGCTGGTGTACGTATTCCGCAGCGGCTAATTGCGCATGCTCATAGCCAAAGCGACCTACACGGTCTGAGCACTCGCATCCAAGAGTTATTTGGCCCAACGTACGTAGTTAAGCCAGTTTCTGGTACCCAGCGTGATTCTGTCTACTTGGTTGCAAACGGAGCACAGCTGCCAGCGGTGATCGCCCAAGTCTTAAGCGTGCATCCAGCCTGCCTAATTGAAGAGTACATCGATGGGCAGGCGGTAACCCTGGCATCGATGCCAGGTATGCGCGGAGAAAAGCTCTACCACACACCACTACTACAGTGGCAGCACCAGTTTGCTACCGACGGTGTACTAGAGAACAACGAGGTACTGCAACCGGCGGCACTCTCACGTGAACATAAGCGCACGGTCGCTGAGATTGCCGACAACGTGTACAAAGCACTTGATTTAACGGGCTCGGTCCGCACTGATTTTCAGGTGACGCCAGCTGGTCAGGTGTATTTCCTTGAAACGAACACCCTTGCACCACTCACAGCAGAATCTGCACTGACGCAGACCCTCAACGCTGTTGGTATTACTCCAGAAGAGTTTGTTCTCACGCAAGTGCGTGCACTACGCTAAATCGGACTGGAGCGCCTCTAGTACTGTGTGAGCAACCAGCTCTGCATGTGAAACATGTAGTTGGTCTGTGCCACCAGCTACCAGCTGCAAATCGTGCGGCACATCAAAATTATGAAGTGTCTCACTCATTACTTCAGCAACAGCTGGCGCTACCCGAGTGTCACGCTCACCCCAAAGCAGTAGCAGCGGTACTGATAACTTTGCCAAGAATGCTTCCATACTCGGCGCAATAATAATGTTGTACAGCGTTTTCTTTGGGTCGCCTGGCTTTAGTTCGCGATACTTCGTGACAATTTTCTTACGGATGTAATAGGGGATGACGATGCGAACTAGTGTACCAAAAAAGTGCAACACCTTAAAAAGAAAGGTGCGAAAGCTCGCTGCCGGCATCGCTGGTGTGCTGGTCAGCATAAGACCCGCCAATTGGTGCGGTTGCTGGGAAGCCAGCTGGATTGCCACCCGTCCACCTACTCCATGACCGATAAGGTACGTTTTTTCGATCAATCGCTGATTTACAAACTCCACAATTTCAGACAGATCTTCATCTCTCGGCGCTGTAAATGACACTACTTCAGCCCGCACACCAGCTTTGGCGAAGGATTCAACAACTGGTTCCCACTGAGTGTCTTTCGCAAATAAATCAGGAATAATCAGTACCTGCATAGGGTAGTTATTAACGTGTGCACTCAGTATAGCGGTATCACGAGCGATATACTATAGATGTGCGTGTAAAACGGGTTCTTACAAAGAAGCAGTTGTCGGCTGCGTTAAATAAACTGCCTGATTGGCAATCTAATCCGAAGCAAACGTTTCTAAAAGCCACGTTTGCACAACCTGATTACGTCGCTGGCTTAGTATTCATTGCGCGTATTGCCGTACACGCTGAGATCTTGCAGCATCACCCAGATATTACCTACACGTACCGCAGTGTCACTGTTAAGCTGACAACCCACGAGTTGCACGGCTTAACCAAGCTCGACATTGAGCTCGCTACCAGAATTTCAAAATTAGTTTCACCATAACCATCGTATGCAACACGAACGCGCCGCAATCATGGCTCTCACTTTCTGTATCGGTTTTACGACCGCGCTTATTGCCTACGGTATTCCGGTAAGTGACGCGCCAGTGGCCTACGTCCCGGCAACACAAACGGCAGCTCTTATGGACGCAGAACCCGAAGTTACACCCGAAGCACCAAGCCCAACTGCAGCACCAGACGCAAGCACACTTCCTCCTGAGCTAGCACTTTCAGAGAATGGCCTGTATTTGATCCAAGGTGAGACAGAAACCCTTATTAGCGTTTCAGCTGCCGCTGCACCAGACCTTGCAGAGGCCCACACCGCTATCCACCAAGCACTGGTCAGCCCAAGCGGTGAATTTGTCTTTTACTGTGCAGTGACAGCAACGAGTGACGGCGACTGCTACCTACGGGTATTTGATGCGACTAATTTTGAGGTGCGGGCACTAACTGTTAATAATGAAGTACTTATAGTGGACCCTACTGAGCTTTCGGCAGCCTGGTCTTCAGACAATCGCCTGCAGGTAAATCAACACGTCTCTGTCTCATCTGCAGCACCTTGGGTAATGCGATAATCAGACTTGACTCATAACACACTTAACCGTACTATAGCGTGCACTTAAGTTTGACTTAAGGCCACATAGTTGGGTCAGTAGGCGAAGCTTGCTAACCCTACGCTCAAAGTAAATGCATAAGTAAACTTTTTGCATTCCTTATAGTTGGGCCAGTAGCTCAGTTGGCTAGAGCGCCTCATTTGCACTGAGGAGGCCGGGGGTTCGAGTCCTCTCTGGTCCACCGTTTAAAGAAAATACCAGCCCTGCGCTGGTATTTTCTGTAGACGGCGTTGGATTGCTGGGAGCAAACTTACTTTATATATACGCTGCATAAATTTTTTCTACAGCACAACAAAAGCCAGTTTTATCCACTGTTCTTACTATGGAGCTGTGGTACTATACCGGCGCCTGTATGGGATTCGTGGCAACCGCACACGCAGCAGAAGGTATCTCGGTGAAGCTTTCACCGTACGTAGTTGGGCATATTGGCTCGCTACCGATTACCGCTACACTATTGACCACCTGGCTGGCAATGGTGATTTTAGTGCTCGGAGCGTTTGTGTTGCAGCGTCGCCTACAGGCTGTGCCAGGGAAGGGGCAATCGGTGGCTGAGCTTGTGGTTGGTGGGGCGTACACCTACGTCGCTGATACCCTAGAGAGTAAGGATCTTGCCCGTAAGTACTTTCCGGTGCTGATGACAATCTTTCTCTTTTTGCTCGTCATGAATTGGGTTGGCCTCTTGCCCGGCGTAACCTCAATCGGGTACTACGACCACGAGCACCTGATTCCGTTTCTCTACCCCCCAGCCACCGACCTAAACATCGCGCTTGCCTTTGCGCTGGTGGCGATGTTTGTAATCGAGTTTGCGGGTATTGCTGCACTTGGAGCCTTAAAGTACGGAGGTAAGTTTATTAACTTTAGCTCACCACTAGCGTTTGTGGTTGGTCTGATTGAACTTATTAGTGAGCTCGGACGTCTTGTCTCGTTCTCGTTTCGTCTTTTTGGCAATATCTTTGCCGGCAAGACACTCTTAACCGTCGCTATTTTCTTTGTGCCGCTCTTGCTCCCGATTCCGATTCTCTTCTATGAGCTCTTTGTCGGATTTATCCAAGCAGGTGTGTTCGCCTTCTTGACGCTGATTTTTATTAAGCTCGCCGTCGCTGAGCCCCACTAGGTTAGTGAGTATTACTGAGTCCGCATTGGCATGTCGACTCAGTTATTATTCAGTAACATCTGTTACAAATTAGTATGTCACCAGAACAAATTGAATTAGCTCTGCAGGTTTCTCAGCTTGACGTTGAGTCAATGAAGAACCTCGCGATGGCGATTGCCGCCGCTGTTGGTGTGCTTGGCCCAGGTATCGGTATCGGTATTTTGGTTTCTAAAGCACTTGAGGCGATTGGCCGTAACCCAGAAGCAGCCGGCAAGATCCAAAGCACCATGATCCTCGGTATCGTATTTGTGGAGGCGTTGGCAATCTTTGCACTCGTCGTTGCGTTCATCATCAAGTTTGCCTAGTTTGCGTGTGAACATACCCAATCTACACTGTTGCGCTGCGGTAGATGTTACTTCAGCGTACACGAGTACAGCTCAGTATAATCTCCTTGCGCGACTCGTATCTTGGGCATCTCACAGCAACCTAGAAACTCAGTAATATACTGAACTATGGATCAACTTATTCAAGCCTTTGGCATCGACGTCAAACTGATTACCGTGCAGGTTATCAACTTTGGTATTCTGCTCGCAGCTTTGACGTACTTCCTCTACAAGCCGGTCCTCAACTTGCTCAACGAGCGCGAGGAGACTATTGCGCAGGGCATCAAAGATGCCGAGGCCGCCGCAGCTGCCAAAGCTGACGCTGAGTCAGAAAAGCAAACTATCCTGCAAGCAGCCCATCACGAGGCAGGTGAAGTAACTGCTCGGGCTAAAGCCGCAGCCACTGAGCAATCAGACAAAATTGTTGCTGAGGCGCAAGTCAAAGCCTCCCGAGTACTAGCCGACGCTGAAGCGGCCGGAGAGGAGCGCAAACGTGTGCTCGAGCAAGAGAGTGAGGCTGAAGTGGCCAAACTGGCGATGCTCGCCGCTGAGAAAATTCTTCGCCAAGGCGAAGCTAAGTAGTCATTAACATGAAGGACACCTACGTCACCGCTGCCCATAAAGCTATCGCCGCTGGCCTGACGCCAGACGCGCTGGTGAACGCACTCAAGTCAGTGATGCAGACGCGCGGGCATGGGCGACTGCTCGCGCCGGTACTTCGAGCTATCCTTCGTGACGTAGCGGCCTCTCGCTCGGAACGTACCGTGCTCCGAGTTGCCAGTGAAAATGAGCAAACTAAACACGCTAAGGCCATTGCCGCCGTACTCAGTGAGCTACAGGCCACTGCTGATCCAGTTGTGGTAACTGATGAGACACTCATTGGCGGCTATCAGGTAGAAGCTAACCACCAGCGCGTTGATGCGAGCTACAAACACGCTCTCGCATCCCTCTACCGTTCTATTACCACCCATTAAAAGAAAATTGTAAGAAAAGTATGAGCGTAACTATTGTTGAACGAATCAAGCAAGAGATTGAAGGTCTCGAGAGTACAGCTCTCACCAGCGAGATTGGTGTAGTCACCAGTGTTGGTGACGGTATTGCCGAACTCGACGGCCTTATCGGCGCCCAAATGATGGAGATGGTCGTCTTTCTTACTGATGACGGCCAAACTCTCGAAGCTGCGCTCGAGCGCGAAGACACGCTCTACGGCCTCATTCTCAACCTCGAAGAGGACGCGGTAAAGGTGGTAATTTTAGGTGACTCGGCTGCCGTGCGAGAGGGTATGCGTGTTGCCCGCACCGAGAAGTTGCTTTCGGTGCCAGTGAGCGAAGACATCGTTGGTCGGGTGGTAAACCCACTTGGTGAAGCTATTGACGGCAAGGGCGCCATCAAAGGTCAGAAAGACATGCCAATTGAACGTGTAGCCTATGGCGTTATGGATCGCTCAGGGGTAAACGAGCCTGTTCACACCGGTATCAAAGCGATTGACTCTATGATTCCGATTGGTCGTGGTCAACGTGAGCTAATTATTGGAGACCGCCAGACTGGCAAGACGACTATTGCCATCGACACCATAATCAACCAGAAGTACGAGCCGGCTGATAAGCGCCCAATCTGCATTTACGTGGCGATTGGCCAAAAGCGCTCAAAGACAGCAAGCTTGATGGCCAAGCTCGAAGAAGCTGGTGCCATGGAGTACACCACCATTATTGCTACCTCTGCTTCAGAAGCCTCACCAATGCTCTTCTTGGCTCCATTTGCCGGCATGGCGATAGGTGAGTACTTTATGCAGCAGGGTAAGGATGTGCTTGTGGTGCTCGACGATCTCTCAAAGCACGCCAATGCGTACCGACAAATGTCACTCTTGCTCCGCCGCCCACCAGGACGTGAAGCGTATCCTGGTGACATCTTCTACCTACACTCACGCCTCTTAGAGCGCTCGGCAAAGCTCAGTAAAGAGCTCGGTGGTGGCTCGATCACCGCGCTGCCTGTTATTGAGACCCAAGAAGGTGACGTATCGGCCTATATTCCAACGAATGTAATTTCGATTACTGACGGGCAGATCTTCCTCGACACTGACCTCTACAACAAAGATATCCGCCCTGCGCTTGATGTGGGTATCTCGGTATCTCGCGTAGGGTCTGCAGCACAAACCAAAGCCATGAAGAAAGTGTCAGGCAAAATCAAGTTGGAGCTTGCTCAGTTCCGCGAACTTGAAGCTTTTATGCAGTTTGCCTCAGACCTCGACGAAGAGACCAAGGCTCGCATCGACTCTGGTCGCAAGTATGTTGAACTATTGAAACAAGGACAAAACGACCCAATGCCGTTTTATAAGCAGACTGTAGCGATTTACGCAGCTAACAGCGGCCTCTTCGATGATGCGGCAGTTGAGAGCACTCGAGAAATCGAGGCCAACTTCCTCGAATTTATTGTGCGCGACCGTAAATCAATTCTTGAAAGCATTGAGAGCGGCCGCGAACTGACTGACGAGCTCGTAGCCGAACTCAACAAGGCGATTGCAGACTACAAAGAAGCGAATTCAAACTACTACGTAACTGAGTAGTAACCAACCCATGGCGCTTAAACAGATTAAAAATAAAATAATTGCCACCAAAAAGACTGGTCAGGTGACCAAAGCAATGGAGTCTGTCTCAGCGGTGAAGATGCGCAAGAGCCAAGAGCGCGCGTTTGCCGGGCGTCCGTACGTACATGCAGCGATGCGCATTCTCTCGCAGCTAGCTGGTTCGACAGATGGCCTTGACCACCCGCTCGCTAAATCACGCGGGGGCGATAAGCGACTGTTGGTAATTGTTACCAGCGACAAGGGTTTGGCCGGTAGCGTCAACAGCGCCGTCTTGAAGCTTGTGGAGCAAACACTCAGCACCGCTGATGTTTCAGAATATGAAGCTATCTGTATCGGCCGCAAGTCGGTTGAGTTTGCTCAACGTAACAACATCCCGGTTGTCCACGAGTACACGAACGTGGCTGATGATGTGTCGGTTGACGATGTCGCAGACATTACAACCGAAGCGCTCCAAGGATTTGCAGCTGGCGAGTATAACCACGTGCACGTTGTCTACCAAAACTTCCTCTCAACCTTTGAGCAGGAGCCAACCAAGCGGCAGATTCTCCCGCTCGACCCAGCAGAGATTCACTACATTATGCAGGGTATTAAACCAAAAAGTGGACAGTTTAGCGGCTTTGGCGTGGCCCCAGCCACTAAGACGGCGTACCAGGTTGAGCCAAGTGCCGAGGCTGTACTCGATACGCTAATTCCGCAGCTCGTACAAATCATTATCTACCACGCGCTCTTGGAGAGTAAGGCAAGTGAGCACAGCGCGCGTATGGTAGCGATGAAGAACGCTACCGATAAGAGTAAAGAGGTGGCAAAAGCCCTGACGTTGGTGTTTAACAAAGAGCGCCAGGCGGCAATTACGGCAGAGGTGTCTGAAATTACCGGTGGTATCGAGGCTATGAAGTAGTACTAAGTGGCAGAGGGCTTACTGAGCCTTCACCACTCAGTAGTACTGAGTTTCAAACACAATTAATGAGTAACCAAAACAGATTATGAGCACAGAAGCAACAACTAAAACAAATACAGGCGTTGTGACCCAAATTATTGGACCGGTGGTAGACGTACACTTCTCAGGTGGTTCGTTGCCGGCGCTCCAGAATGCCCTCACGGTGCAGAACGGCGAGGAAACACTCACGCTTGAGGTGGCCCAGCACGTTGGTCTAGACCGTGTACGCTGCATCTCCATGGAGGACACCCAAGGGCTCACCCGCGGACTTGAGGTAGCAGACACCGGCGCTGCCATCTCTGTCCCAGTTGGTGAGCAGTCACTCGGCCGGCTCTTCAACGTACTGGGTGAGACGCTAGATGGCGGCGCGGACCTTTCTGGTGACACCCGCACAATTCACCAAGAGGCACCAGCATTTGTTGAGCAGTCGACCAAGACTGAAGTGTTTGAAACCGGTATTAAGTCAGTGGACCTTCTCGCACCGTTTATTAAGGGTGGTAAAGTTGGCCTCTTTGGTGGCGCGGGAGTAGGGAAGACTGTGCTCATTCAAGAGCTCATTAACAACGTTGCCACTAACCACGGTGGCTACTCAGTGTTTGCTGGCGTGGGTGAGCGTGTACGTGAGGGTAACGACCTCTACCACGAAATGAAAGACTCGGGCGTGCTTGATAAGACCGCGCTCGTGTTTGGACAAATGAACGAGGTGCCAGGTGCGCGCGCCCGTGTTGGTTTGACCGGACTTACGATGGCTGAGGCCCTGCGTGACCGGGGTGGTAAAGACGTACTCTTCTTTATGGACAACGTTTTCCGTTTTACTCAAGCTGGTCAGGAGGTGTCATCACTTCTCGGTCGTGTATCCTCTGCCGTTGGCTACCAGCCGACTCTGGCCGAAGAGATGGGTAAGATGCAGGAGCGCATTACCTCAACTAAAGCTGGCTCGATTACCTCGGTGCAAGCCGTATACGTACCCGCTGATGACCTTACCGACCCGGCACCAGCCACTACCTTCTCCCACCTCGACTCAACGGTGGTACTTTCCCGTCAGCTCGCCTCACTTGGTATTTACCCAGCTATCGATCCGCTTGAGAGTACCTCAACAGCGCTCGATCCGGAAATTGTTGGTGAGGAGCACTACCGCGTAGCACAAGGTGTAAAGCTGGTACTGCAACGCTACAAAGATCTGCAAGACATTATCGCCATTCTCGGTATCGAGGAGCTTTCTGAAGACGACAAGCAGACAGTGTATCGCGCTCGTAAGATCCAGCGTTTCTTGAGTCAGCCATTTAGCGTGGCGGAAGTGTTTACCGGTGCGCCTGGTAAGTACGTAAAACTTGAAGACACCATTCGGGCCTTCGGTGAGATTCTTGACGGCAAACACGATGATAAGTCTGAACAAGCCTTTTACATGAAGGGCGGGATCGATGAAGTTAGTGCGGAGTAAGTATGAGCAAAACGTTCTCACTCACCATTACCAAAGTCGACGAGCCGGTATTTACTGGTGAAGCGCAATCGGTAGCAGTACCGGGTGTGGCGGGCGACATGGTCATTTTGGCTGAGCACGAGCCGCTTATTTCGCCACTACGAGCTGGCACACTCTCATACGTTGATGCTGAGGGCAACGAGCATAGCCTAGAGACAACCTGCGGCACGCTTGAGGTTGCGCACAATCGGGCCATCATCTTGTTGTAGTAATGGAGGTAAACTTTTTACACAAACTGCGGCTCGCGTAGCCGCCTTTTGGTATCGCACTGATATAAACGGCTCCAACTCTGGACAAAAGCGGCGTACGGTACAATAAGCACGTATGGAAACAATCTTTATTCTCTCGAGCATTTTATTATCAATCGCCATCTCACTAGGCGTGGGTAGCTCTACCATTGCGGTAACCAACTTTTTTATGGCGATCGCAGACGGCACCATCGAACCAACCGAGCGGCGGATGATGGGTGTGACTTACTGGGTATTGCGGGCAGCTATGGTGTTGATTGCCCTCATGCTTATTATGCAGTACATGCTCGGGTACGCTGGTGTAGAGACGCCATACTTTGCCAGCACGCACGCTATTGCCATGGGTGCGCTTACAGTCGTGCTCTACGTAAACGCAGTCGCTATGACCTACCGGCTTATGCCAAGTACGTTTGGACCAGCCATTCAAGCTAGTAGCTGGTACACCCTTGGGGTGACTGCGGCGTTGGTGCCACTCGGGATCACTAGTTTCTCACTCGTCGTCTTTTTCTTAGCCTACATCGCTACATTCGCCCTTTTTTTGTCGCTTATAAATGGCATCATGGGCTGGCTGCGACACCGAGAGCTGGAGCAGAATGTACAATCCTAACCAGAAAAACACCCTCCAGGGTGTTTTTTGGTAAAGTTGCGTCTTACCTCTGGACGGTGCCGGGTTTTCGATGGTAGATCACGGGAATCAAGATCAGAGTAATAACTACTGAAAAGATAAGTCCAAACATGACTGCGTAGGCTAGTGGTGCCCACAAGTCGCCAGCCAGCGTGAGCGGAATCATACCAATTACAGTCGTACAGGTGGTGAGAAGAATGGGACGTAAGCGACTGCTCGCTGCATCGAGAATGACTTCACGTACGTCTTTGGTTGGGTAGAGCTTACGCTGGCGATTCATGACGTCGATCAGAAGAATCGAGTTGTTAACAACGATACCCGAGAGCGCAATAAAGCCCATCATAGAAGGGAAGGAGAGTGGACTATTGGTAATTGCCAAACCAGCAAAAATACCAATGAGTGAGTACGGCAGAATTGTCAGCACGTAACGGGTATGGAGGTACGAGTTAAACTGCAGCGTCAGAACACCGATCATGAGAAGGACGCCAACGACGAGCGCGAGACCCATCTCAGCAAACGCTTCGTTAGACTCCTCAGTCTCACCACCGCCAGTGCTGAGAGTGACTCCACTAAGGTCGAGCTCACTTTCTATAGCAGCTACTGCAGCAGCTTGTAACTCACGGGCGTTACCATTACTTGTAACGTCAGCAGTAACGGTAACAACACGCTCTTGGTCCTCATGGTTAATGACGCTACTGGATTCACGCAACGAGATATCAACCAAGCTGCCGAGTAGAACAATTTCACCACTTGGTGTTGGTAGCGGGATCTGACTAATAGCCTCTATTGTGGCTTCGTTGGTGGCATCAGAATCAATGTCAGGCGTTTGGCTAAGGTTGAGCTTCACCACTACGTCGATGTCGTCTGTAAGCGTCGTGAGTGAGGTGGCGTCAGCACCGAAGACAGCAGTTCGCGCGACTTGCGAGACAGTGCGCGGGTCGAGTCCAAGTGTCGCTGCTTCTGCTCGGTTAAACTCAAGCACAAACTCGGTACTGTTGTTATTTGTACTCGTCTTAACGTTTGTTGAGTTTTCGAGCTTCCGAATTATGTGTGCAGCTTCGTTGGCGAGTGTGGTTAAGTGCTGGAGGTCGTCACCTAAGAATTTAATAATGATCGCAGCTCCGGTCGGTGGCCCGTCAGACGGCTGGTTAACAGTGACCACCGAATCATTAATTTGTGCTAATCGCGGACGCAGTGTCTGTACGACGTCGGTACTCGTGCGCTCTCGTTCCTTATCTAACGAGACGAATACGTTAGCAAATTTCTCTCCACTACCGGCAGAACCAAAGTCACTTCCAGAACCAACAGTAACTGCAAAGGAGGCAATGTCGGGTTCGGTGTAGAGCACATCTTCAACGCGCCGCATAACGATATCCGTCATCTCTTTGGTAGTACCTTCGGGCTCTTCGATCTCGACAATAATAAAGTCGACGTCTGTCTGCTCAAAGAAGATCACCTTTACGACGCCCGTGACCGGCAAGAGAATTGCCACTACAAGGGCAATGCGAAGAAGCCAAACAAAACGTCGCTCTCGCTTACGATCACCCAGTAGCCAATCAAGTTTGCTGCGGTACCAACCTTCAAGCTTACGGGCGTACTCAGTTTGTCGTTGCTCTAGTACTGTGGCGCTGCGTCGCTTTAAGAAGCTTGCTGCCAAGAGAGGTATGATCGCCAGTGCTACAAAAAGAGAGGCAAAGAGCAAGAAGATGAGCGTAAACGGAATACTGGCAATAAATTGCCCAATCACACCTGAGACAATAAACAAACCAACAAACATCGATACGGTTGTGAGCGTACCGGAGATAAGTGGAGCTACAAATTCGCGGATGGTTGCAATTGCTGCCTCGCGCTTGTCGATGGTCGGGTCGTCTTTCATGCGACGGTTTATACCCTCCACCATCACAATGGCCGAGTCGACAAGAATACCAATACCAAGAATGAGTGAAAAGAGGGAAAGGAAGTTAATACTGTTGCCAGAGAAATAGAGGCCAATAAAACCAAACAGGAAAGAGAGTGGAATGGCGGTACCAGCCAGCAAACCCTCGCGCCAACCAATGGCAACTACAAGCAAGAGAATTACCAGTGCCACGGTTTGTAAACCTGAGGTTGAGAGTTGAATCAAATCAGACTCAATATCATTGCCTGCATCAAGAATTGTATTCACCGCAAACCCAGCCAAAACTGCGTCTTCTGCCTGCAACTCTGTCAGACGTTCATTTACTGTATTGGCGATACGTGTTACGTCACCGCCACTCTGTTTAAAAACGTTGAATGTGATGGCGTTCTGTGACGGGCTGCCGGCTTCGCTGTAGCGCGAGAGGGTTGCAGCTGGACTAAGTCCATCAACAACAGCGGCAACATCACGCACAAAAACTGGCTGACCGCCACGCGTGGTGATAGTAATGTCTTCAATTTGAGACGCAGTGTCGACGTCACCTTCAAACGCAATGTTGTAGACAACACCACTGTCTTCAATCTGGCCAATTGGAAATGTCTGGTTGTTGGCGCTAATTGCGTTCGTAACTTGCGTGAGACTAAGGCCAAACTGTACCAGTGCAGTCTGATCGACAATTACCTGCACCTCTGGGTCACGGACACCTGCTGTAGTAACGCGTGATACTCCCGGCAGCGCTTCAATCTCGTTTTCTACCTCATCGGCCAGCGTGGCAAAACCTCGGTCTGAGCGATCGCCTGAGATGACAATCGACATAATAGGCTGGTCTTGGAAGTCTACTTCTTGCACCTCAGGATCTTCAGCGTCTGCCGGGAGGTCTACCTTGATACGGTCAATTTCGTCTTTAAGGTCTTGGAGTGACTCATCAACATCGGCTGAAGCGTCAAATTCGACCGTTACAATAGAAACCCCCTCGCGAGAGCTGGACGTGATATCTTTGACATTCTCAAGTGTGGTGAGGCCACGCTCGATTTCATTGGTGACTAAAGTTTCTACATCGGTCGCTGGAGCGCCCGGTAACACGGTCGTTACAATCCCAACTGGAACGACTACTTCCGGGGCCGACTCGCGTGCGATATTTAGTACCGAGTAGGCGCCAACAGCGATCAGGACTACTAGAAAGAGGTACGCGAACTTCTCGTTGCGGATTAAAAACTCCAGCATAGGCTACTCGGCTACCGTTACTGTTTGAGCGACTGTCAACCCACGAGCGTCAGCGACCACTGCTTCGGTAAAGGTAACGCCGCTCGTGATCTCAACTGTACTGCCTTTGATACGTCCGAGCGTTACCGGTTTAAGGACGAGTGTTTCGTTTTCGACTACAAACACAGAACCGTCGGTAGCAGTGAAGCGTACCGCGGTCAGTGGAAGCCAAACAGTTTCGTCAGTGATAGATGGGAGCTCGCTTGTAACCGGGCGCACCGTGACGCTGCTTCCGTTGGTGAGTGTACTGTCACTGACTGTGGCTCGCACCTCGGTTTTTTGTGTTGCTTGGTTTACTGCCGGGGCGATTGAGACGATAGTGCCTGATGCGCTACCGATTTGCAATTCTTGACCAACCAACAAACTCAGTGCTTCTGCTTCGGTAACAAAGAAAGCAACTTCGAGACTGCCGTTGTTAGCCACCTCCGCGACTTGTGTGAAGGCACCAATAAAGTCACCGGCGTTTACTGCCACATCGTTAACTGTTCCGGCAATTGGAGTGCGGAGAATGGTTTTTGAGAGCTGTGCTTGCGCTGCGCGTAGTGAGCCAAGTGCAGATTTTACTTGCGCGTCTGCTGCAGAGGTAACGGTATCGCTACCCAGCCCAGCTTGCTCTGCCTGGAGTAAGGCAGCTTCAGCTTGAGTAAGTCCGGTACGTGCACTTGTGAGTGAACCTTGATTCGAAACCACGGTACTGCGGGCTGTTGCCAAGGTGCCCCCGTAGTTACTCACTGGCTGGCCCGCAAGCGTGTCACTGGCTGCTGCTTGCTGAACGTCCGTGATGAGAATGTCCAACAGTATAAGGAGCTCAGCACCTACTGACTCAGCTGAGCTGATTACAGTAGCCAGGTCCGCTTCTGTGGTAAGCGCATTTGCTTGGCTGGTAAGAGTAGAGAGCGAATCTTGCAAAGCAACGCGACCACTGTTAAGCGTTGGGGTTTGTGAGCTGTCGATACGTACTCCAGGAATCAGTGTGCTCGGGTTTGCAAAGAATACGTCGATAGTGTTGAGGAGCACGTTGCTGTACGAGCTGGCGGCGCTTTGGACTGCAGTCACAGCTGTGTTTTGTGCTTGTTCCAGACTCGCTTGTGCACTCTCAACACCTGTCTCACTTTGCGCGGCAGCAGCGAGGGCAGACTCGTACGCGCCTTCAGCTTGCAGTACCGCCGCTCGTTGTGCGCTGTTTTCAAGCGTGGCTACAATTGCTCCCGCGGCGATCTCATCACCCGGACGTACGGCAACGGCCGTTACTCGGCCGGCTACCTCATTCTGAATTTGCGCTTCAGACACTGCACGAACAGTACCAACAAAGGCACTTGCTTCACGAGCTGTTACCTCTGCTGGGGTTACGAGTGTAACCAACTGTGCTGTGTCACTCGGAACCTCAATTGCAGGCTCAGCATCCGCCAAAAGAAAGCGGCCAGCTATCAGTATCACCAAGAAAAGCGCACCGAGGCGTACCACTCTAAGCCAGTGTTTGGCTGGCCAGAAAAAGTGTCGAAAATCGCGCAAAACGCCAAACATTGACTGTGTAATAGACATACGAAAAGAGTTAAAATAATGTCGAAAAATACTAATTTTACGCCACAATGTCAATAGTACGCACGGAGAATAACATTATTTCAAGCCTGATTTTTAGTTTCTGACTTCGACTGGTATACTACTGACCATATGTTTGGAAAATTGAAACAAGCGGCCATCAAGAAATTGGTCCAGTCGCAGCTCAAGAATGTTCCGGCTGATCAGCAGGAGATGATTATGGAGTTGGTTGAGAAGAAACCAGAGCTATTTCAGAAAATCGCAAAAGAAATGCAAGCTGAGCTAAAAGCTAATGGTAATAACCAAATGGCAGCATCTATGAAGGTGTTACCTAAGTACCAGACCGAAATCGCTGCAGTTATGAGTCCTGAAATGAGGCAAAAAATGATGCAGATGGCTGGTGCGCAACGCACTGGTGCATTTAATCCAAATGGCAGTATTCGCAAGTAATACCCACAACGACCGCGGCCTGTAGGCCGCGGTCGTTGCTACAATATCAGCACTATGCAAAAAAACATTCTGATCCTCCTCGGACACACCGACACCGAGACCTACTCCGGAGCCATGGCTAGTGCGTACAAAAGCGGCGCAGAGGCAGCTGGCCACGAAGTGCGCCGCGTCAACATCGGCGAAATGCAGTTTGACCCCATCCTTCACAAAGGCTACAAAGAAATCCAAGAGCTTGAACCAAGTTTACTTAGCCTACAAGACGATTTTCGTTGGGCCGACCACATCGTAATCGTGTACCCAAACTGGTGGAATACCATGCCGGCCATCCTCAAAGGTCTCTTTGACCGCTTTTGGATCCCTGGCTTTGCTTTTAATTTCAACAAAGAGACCAAGAAAATCGAGCAACACCTAAAAAACAAGACAGCCCGCGTCATTGTTGTGGCGGGGTCTCACTCACCATTTAAAACTTGGTGGAAGTACGGCGACTACACTAACGAGATTCAACACGGTATTTTAGAATTTGCTGGTATCAAAACCAAAGTTTCACCGTTTGGCCCCTGTGAGCGCGTAGGGAATACCTGCCGCAGTAAATGGCTGCAAAAAGTAGAAAATTTAGGTAAAAATGGTTGCTAATTTTTTTTAGTCTTGTTACCTTGGTGCTAGTAGTAGGAGGTGTCAGCACTAGACGGTCTTGGCTGTGACCATAAGTGCCGCTGTGTGCCTCCGAACCCGTACACACACGCACCAGCCCAGGCCAGTACTGCCTGTTACGCCGACAGTACCGACTAGCTCGGTATCAATGCCTTGGGGCGACAGAAGACGGGTGGGTAATGAAGGCGATGGTACAGCCGCTTCGGCGGCTTTTTTCTTTTCTATAATAATGCTACGCTAGCAAACTATGTCACTCTCGGTTGGAATTGTTGGGCTACCGAACGTTGGGAAATCAACGCTTTTTAATGCACTAACCAAGAAAGAGGTCCTCATGGCTAACTACCCGTTTGCGACGATT
>PAMC01000015.1 GCA_002710785.1 bacterium | reverse complement strand
TGTACGAAGCAACACCATTGTATTGGGCCACCCATGCTGAAAACAAATATATCACCGAGTTGTTAACCTCACGGTTGTAGAATTTAGCGAGAGTACCGAGAATTTCGGCTAAGTTACCGGTCTCCTCACCCACTTTGGCCATCTGAGACATCACGCCAGGAATTTCAGGGTACTCGCTTATCGCATCGGCAAAGGAGCGGCCGGCCTTCACCTCAACCAGTGTCTCGCTCAAAATCTCACGAAACACTTCGTTATCAACCACATCGGCAGTCACCTCGAGTGCCTGCACCATAGAAATGCCGCTCGCGAGCATGGTCGAGAGGTTGTCACACACACGCGTTAAAAAGAGTTGTCGGTTGAGTTTACCAAAGTACGGCACCGACACTTTTAGCTCATCAATAAAACGCTTGCCGACCGCCGTCTGCATAAAACGCCACAAACCAAACCCCGCAAAAGCAACGAGTATTAGCAGCACACCCAGGTAGTTCACCAAAAAATCGGAGAGACCAATTACCAGGCGCGTATAAAACGGCAATTCTTGACCAGCGTCGGTAAGAATTTGACTGATACGTGGAATTACCAACGTAAGCATGAGCCCCATCACGATAATAAAAATACCAACGACAAACGCTGGGTAGACGAGCGCGTTCCGTACCTTGGTAATTACCTGGTACGACCGATCGAGGTAATCGGCCAGGTACATAAACGACTG
Source organism: bacterium (assembly GCA_002710785.1). Classification (GTDB taxonomy): domain Bacteria; phylum Patescibacteriota; class Minisyncoccia; order Phycocordibacterales; family UBA918; genus OLB19. The sequence goes on along the minus strand of PAMC01000015.1, from coordinate 20,834 downwards.
CTCCAGCGAGCCCGACTCCTCGCCGGAGCGCACCATACTGACGTAGAAGTGCGAGAACACGTCGGGGTGGGCTGAGAATGCGCGCGAGATCGAGCTACCCGCTTGTAGGTCATCGCTGATTTGCGTCAGCACTCGCTGCAGCTGCGGATTCTCAGATTCAGCTGCCAGCAATTTGAAAATACGCAAGGCTGATACCTGCGCCTCAAAGAGCGTGGCAATCTGCCGCGAGAGAATAACCACTTCTTTGTTGGTGATACGCTGAAAAATCTCGATCTCGAGATTGAGAATCGACTTACTCTCATCAACCGGATCGATCGCCGTAATGGTGTAGCCGCGCTTTTGCACGGCCGCAATGGCCGCCTCGATGTTACTCGCATCAACGGTTCCCTCTCGGGTTGCGTTACTGGTGTCGATGGCTTTGTATTTAAAGAGCATAGACTACATGAGACGCTCGAGTCCCTTCGGATTAACCGAGTAAGCAAACGCGTTGTCGACGGTAATTTCCCCCTTCTTGACGAGGTCGACGAGCGATCGATTCATGTCGATCATGCCGTGCTCAAGACCAGTCTCGATCACCGTCTGAATTTCGTGGGTACGGGCTTCGCGAATCAGGTTGGCAACCGCGCTGTTGTTAACCAAAAGCTCGTAAGCCGGAACCATGCCGCCACTAATACGTGGAATTAGCCGTTGCGAGAAAATGCCCGCTAAGCTGCCAGCAAGTTGTACGCGAATTTGGTCTTGTTGGCCTGATGGAAAACTGTCGATAATGCGGTCGATGGTTTGCGCTGCGTTGTTGGTGTGGAGGGTTGAGAATACCAAGTGACCAGTCTCGGCCGCGGTGACTGCGGTAGCAATGGTCTCTGGGTTACGCATCTCACCCACGAGTAAGACGTCGACGTCTTGACGGAGCGCTGCCGTGAGCGCGGTGGCAAAGTCTTTGGTATCGATGCGAACCTCACGCTGGTCGATCAGTGAGCGCTTTGGTTCGTAAATGTACTCAATTGGGTCCTCGATGGTGACGATGTGGTCGGCTTTGTTTTGGTTAATAATCTCAACCATAGAGGCAAGCGTGGTCGACTTACCCTGACCAACCGGCCCAACACAGAGGAAGAATCCCTGCGGGCGCATAGCAAATGTCTCAAGGATGGGTGGCAAACCAAGCTCATCCAGCGTCTTGATGTCGTTATTAATGAGACGTAGTACCACTGACACGTGACCCTTCTGGTAGAAGGCATTACCGCGGAAGCGCGCCTTATCAGCGTGCTGGTACGAGAAGTCCATTTCGTTTTGAGTTGCAAAGTCTTCTTGTTGTTCCTTGCGCAGGAGAACGTTCACGAAGCCGGTCACGTCTTCGTCGGTTAAAATCGGCTTCTTAACGAGTGGGATCAGGGAGCCAGTGACACGAATGGTTGGGTGTGCACCGACAGAAAAGTGAATGTCGGACGCCCCTTCACTCGTCACAATGTCGATGAGCGCGTTTAGTTCTTTTCGATAATCAACTCCTGCCATAGTATTTAAAGATACAAAACCACCGTCAGTTACTTACCGTTCATTATACGGTAGGTGTGTCATCTAGCGATAAGTTATCGACATGATCCGACTCTCCTTCAGGCACCGCCTCCGGTGCAACCGTTGCGTCAGTGGTGCTCACTGGCTGTGTTGGTGGCGTGAGCACATCATCTGCGAGACCGACCTTGGTACCAAAAGCACCAACCTCTTCAAACGGAATGATGTGTTCAAGCGCCTTAATGATGGCGTCCTCTTTCATGCTCATAAAGCCATCCTCGCGGGCGGCCTGGTAGATGTTTTCCTCCGAGGCATTTTCCAGAATTAGCTGTTCAATTTCTTCAGTAACTTCAAGACACTCCGTTACAGCCACGCGGCCCTTGGTACCAGACGGGCACTGCTTAGTTGGTTCAATCTTGAGCATGTCTTGCGCGCTCGGGAGGCGGTCGTGGTACTGCTCGGGGAGCGTCGCAAACGAATCGTCGACCATTTTCTGGATGGCACCGCTCATCGGCAATTTCTTGCCGCTATCAGGACAAATGCGTCGCGCCAAACGTTGCGCCACTGCGAGCTTCAAGGTTGGCGCAATGAGGTACGGGTCGATTCCCATGTCAACCAGTCGTGGGATCACTCCAATCGAGTTGTTGGTGTGAATGGTCGAAAATACCAAGTGACCCGTAAGCGCCGCCTGGATCGCGAGTTGTGCCGTTTCGCGGTCGCGGATCTCACCGACCAAGATGATGTCCGGGTCTTGGCGGAGCGCTGAGCGCAAGCCAGACGCAAACGTGTAGCCGATTTCTGGTTTTACTTGCGACTGCGCTACGCCTTCGATATTGTACTCAACCGGATCTTCGAGCGAAAGCACGTTTTTGGTTTCTCGATCAACCGCCTCGAGCATCGAGTAGAGCGTTGTCGATTTACCCGAGCCAGTCGGACCAGAAATGAGAATGATCCCGTACGGCTCTTTGGTGACCCGCTTCATGATCTCAAGGTTGTGTGGTGAGATGCCGGTTTCCGCTAACGTATGCACACCCTTCGCGCTATCGAGGATACGCATCACCACCTTCTCGCCGTCGTTAGTGGGTAATACTGACACACGAAAATCAATCTTGCGTCCATCAAAGGTGGCTGAGAAGCGTCCGTCTTGTGGTTTGCGCCGCTCATCGAGCCGCATCGAAGAGAGAATCTTCACTCGGGCCACCACTGCTGAGTGCACGTTTTTGGGAAGTTGCAGGTTGGTAACCAGGTGACCATCGATACGAAACCGAACCCGCACCTTACCTTGGAACGGTTCGATGTGAATGTCAGAAGCGTTGCCGTCAACCGCGTAGCGCAGTACGGTCGCCACAATCTTAGTAACCGGCGCATCTTCTTCAATGTGTTCAGTTTGTGGCGCCTCGCCGTTGGCTTCGCTCTGGCGAGAGGCAATCTCGGCATCAAGCTCACTCTCAAGTGACGTCAACGCCTCCCCCACTTCCCCAGAGAGCGACGCGTAAGCCTTAAGGAGCTGCTCAAGGTCAGCCGGCAAGAGGTACACAATCTTGTACGGCTGGTGGTGGCGCGTGCTCACAAAGTTAAGCACCTCTCGAATCTGCACGTCGTCGGGCTGATTAACGCCGACGAGCAACACGTCATCTTCAATCTTCAGCGGAATAGCCTGGTAGTGTCGGGCTGACTCCTCCGGCAATAGCTCGAGCAGGTCTTCTTTAATGCGCGTGTCAGAAGCGGGGGTAAACGCCGGCACACCGTAATAGGCTGCCATCGCATCGCGCACTACGCTCGGTGCAACACCAGCTTGGATCAACGCTGTTTCCGGCGCTACCCCTGATGCTTCGTGCTGCTCTGCAGCAGCTAGCTGCTCATCAGTAATTTTTTTGTTCTGATGTAAGGTTGTAAAGACTTCCACGATGCTGGCTTACTAGTTGGTTGGCTCAAACGGATTCTCACGCCCAACTGGTAGGAGTGGCACTGGGGTACCGTAATCGACACGATTCGTAAACCGTGGATCATCAAATACATCCGTGCGTAACTCCACTGATTTGAGCTCATTGAGGCGGCGGAGGAACTCTTGGGTCTCCTGCTGCGCTTGGGTCGTCACCGCGCGATTACCAGCCTGTAGAGCCTGGTCATCCAAGACGAACAGGTAAAACCCGAGAGCGATGAGTGCGATGAGGCCAACGACAATGGTGAGATTTTTCAACATACTACATTACGCTAAGTTACATGGTTGGCTGCGAGCTGTACGTCTCGAGCACGAGATCAAACGCGTAGAGACTGGTTGCGGCTTCCGCGTCAGCTCCTCCGCTGAGTCCGAGCGACACGACATTTAGCGGATACGCGTTAGCCTCGAGCGCTTCAAGAAAGCCAACCAACTCATCGTACTCTCCCCGCACCGACACTTGAAAGCGCGAGCGACTCAGTGTGGTAGGCAACGGTACCGTGTCTGCTGCGCCATCCATAGCGTCTGGATCGAAGAAGTCTTCTTCTTGCACCCGTTGCACTGGCTCTACGGCCGATGTCTCAACAAACGCTATGTTGCCAACGATCATGTTGTTGCGCTCGGCAATGGTTTCGATATCACGCGCTACTGCGACCCCATCGACGCTGGCTGGTAAGAACTGCTCAACCGCTCGCAAATCGCTGCCAGAAATTGCGTTTACCTTATTGAGCAATGAATTGAGGAGCTGATTGAACTCGGTGGCACGTTCAACTGCCTCGGCGTACTCTGACGTCTCAGCCTGAAGCGTACGAAGCTCGAGAAACTTTGGCTGGATGTAGAGAAAGACTGCGGCAATGGCAAGACCGAGAATGATGATTTGTTGCAAGATTTTAAATGACATACAAAATTTACGAAGTCTCGTCTACCGCTGGCGTGGTCGTGTTCGACTCAGTGCTCGTGGCCACGTCAGCGTCTTGAGTCTCTACTATCGACGCATCGTCAGTAGCTGTCGCTTCGGTGGTTACTCGACCATCATACAAGATGCTACTTACCGGCAACCGCAACGTCACCTCGTACGTGACTGGTGTCGCGATCGAGAATGCCTGCTGGGCTGTTTCCCCTTCTCGCTGGCTGGCGCCGTAGGTAACGTTTACAATTTGCGCTTCCGCTAAGAGCGGGTTGGCCTCCATAACCGCCCGCTGCGCCATGACCGAGTCGAAACTGTCAGTGAGGCCAGTGTAAGACACCAAAACCCCACCCTCGGCAGCACTCTCGGCGCTGATGGAAAAACTAGAAAGCTGCACCGAGTTGACCGTTGACTCTTCAAGTGTGGTAAATACCTTTGAAGCAGCTGGTAAATTGTCGAGTACCTGCGTCACTAAATTGAGCCGGGCCTCCATATCTTGCACTCGTACAATGTCGCTTTGGCTAAACGAGTTTCGTTGTTCGTCGAGCAAGTTTTGCTGCTCCGCCAAGGCAGCCTCCAGACGCCAGCCCCAGACAAATAACCCAGCAGCGGTAATGAGTACACCAATAAAGACGGTGTAGATAATGTAGCTAATGATGTAGACGCGACGCCGTCGAACCGCAGTGGGGCGAGGTGATTGTTGTTGCGGTATAAAAGAGCCAGACTGTGCCATTACTGATTATTATACTGAGCGCTGCCCACTACAGCATGGCCCGGTGTGGACAGATTTTACCGAACGTGTCGGAGGGCGGCGCCCAAGCTGTTCATAAACGTCGGGCCTATGTCGCGTAGCACATCCTCCATAAACGCTGGGTACCCCACGGTGGCAAACGGAAAGGCGCGGCTAGCGGGGCGCTGCAACACATCAGATACGTACTGCTCAAAGCCGCCCGTGTTAACAACCCCGCCTGAGAGCACGACCGGGACGTCGGTAACATTGTGGCTCGTTTCGTACTGCTGGATGATACGTCGTATTTCCTGGAGTGAGGCGTCGAAGACCGCTGTCGTAACACGCTTCACGTTGGCGATGGTATCGGCGTCTGCAGCCGAACGTTTAATCTCTTCGGCAGCCGCCACATCAACACTCATGAGCTCAGCGAGCTTGGTAGTCACTTGCGCGCCGCCAGCGGTAAAGCGGTGAATGCCTGCCAACGTACCCGACTCGTAGATGTACAGCTTCGACACAGCTGCACCCACATCGACAAGAGCGACGGTCTCTGCCGCGCCATCGAGCGCCCGGCTGGCACTGAACATTGCAAGTTCCATAGGTTGCTGCGGCAGCTCTATGTGATCCAGAAGAGTCTTGAACGAAATGACCGATTCGTTCTGCAACGCCACGAGTAATACCGACTGGACCGTTTCGCCGCGTTCGTTTGTGTGGGCAGCACCAACTGGTGCCCAGTCGAGGGTTATTTCTTGTAGCGGCAGCGGTACGTACTTACGTGCCTCAACAGGAATACGACTAGCAATCTCTTCACCTTCTGGGGTGACAATTTGGATCACCGTCACAAACCCTGTGGAGAGCGGGAGTGAGAGTGTACCGTGTCGCGCACTCACGCCCGACTCGCGCAGCACATCAACGATGGCCTTCTTGAGGAGTTCAATATCAAAGTCAACAACGCTCCCGACCGGCTGCTCAGCATACGGGCCGAGCTGAATTTCGCCGTAGGTTTTTAAAATGGGAGCCTCTTCATTGCGCTCGAGCTCAACGACTTTGACCGCGCTGCGACCAATATCAACACCCACTGCCGACTGAGCCAATGCCGGGCTTGATTGCAACGAACTAAACACCTTTTTAAATGAAAAGGCCATACTGATGAGCCTATAGTAGCATGCTATGCTGCTCGCATGAGACACTTCCTCACGCTCACGCTCGACTGGTGTTTCCCGCCGCGAGCCGACGAACTCATCGTTCGCTCCGTAGCTGATGAGGCACTTACACCAACACCGCACCGACCGGCTCCCGATACGATTTGTCTCCTTCCCTTCCACCACCCAACCGGACGGGCATTGGTGCACGAAGCCAAGTTTTTTTACAACCGGCGCGCCCATAAACTGCTAGGCAGCGTAGCTCGCTCGTACCTAGACGAACAGTTTCCAGCGGCATGCATCGTACCCATTCCCCTACACCCCAAGCGCGAACGCGAGCGGGGGTTTAATCAGGTCAACGCGTGTCTCAACACTCAATCGACGCTTCAAAAACGACTGTACCCTCAGTTACTTACGCGCACCAAACACACCAAGCCGCAAACCAGCCTGGCGCGCGCTGCCCGGCACGACAATGTACACGACGCATTTGTCGCCAACCAACAAAGGTTGCGGCAGTTGGCACCAGACCAAACTATCGTTCTGGTAGACGACGTGTACACCACCGGTGCGACACTCGAAGCGGCGCGCACTACCGTGCGCGCCGCTTGTCCCAACCCCGTCTACTGCCTCACTTTTGCCTACGCCTAGTGCTCGTCGTGNTGNTCTTCNTCATGCTCCTCGTCNTGGTGATCTTCATCGTGTTTTGACTCACCATGATGGTCATCCTCCGCTGTGTGCTCGTGGTGCGCATGTTGGTGCTCGCCACCACCATGGATGTGCGCGCCGCCAGTTAAAACCTGGATACTCGCCATCGCAATAATGCCGAGTGCCACCAACAGCACTTGTGAAAGGTACCCCTTTCTTAAGACAACAATTCTAAGTATTATTCACTAACTAATACAAAGNATATGGCAAAGAAAGGTTATCGCGTCGCAAAAGAAATTAAAGACGAGATCTTAGCCAAGATTAAAAACGAAGGACTCAGCGTCGCAGACGCAGCCACTAACTATGGCATTCACACAGGTACCATCTATAACTGGCTCGGCACTAAAGCCACTGGCACGGTGAGCGTACTTGAGCTGGAAGGTACCCCAAATTTGGCACACTCCTTCTGAGTTGATTTGATAATACTAGAGTCGGTGTTTAGCCGCGAAAGAGTGTGCAACGAAAGGGGTACCTTTCAATACTAGGGTCTCAAGGTCTATCCGATAACGGATATTTTGTGCGGAGGGTAAGGGATTCGAACCCTTGATGGGCTATAAACCCATACTTCGTTAGCAGTGAAGCGCTTTCGACCACTCAGCCAACCCTCCATTTTCACTTCGGATCGGCCTCGGGTCGACAAGTCGTCCACCTCCCATTGGTCGGATGGAACTGTCCTCCGGACAGTTCCATCCACTCAGCCAAACCTCCATTTGTTTTTGGTACGGCGTAGGATACCACATCCCAATAAGCTACAAAAGAGCTTGCATGCCAAAAATCAATGCAATAGAGTAATGTGAGATACCAGGAGGCGAGAATGTGTACACTCGACTGCGCCCGCAATGGTTGCACAAATACCTTTAGATCTCCTCCAGCAATTGGAGATCTCGAGTATCGGATTACGTTACCTTCCGGAGAAGTTCTCAAGTTTTGCTCTCTTGCCTGCAAAGAGGCTCATCTCGAATTTCTTGAAGTGCCGAGAATTGACGACGGTTACCACTTTCCGTTGGGAACACCCGATGCCCTGTACTGACTAACTGCGCCCTAGAGGGCGCTTTTTACTTCACTGCGCTGGCAACTTTTTTGACGAGGTCGGGATGGTTTACACTCGGGATAATCTCCATTGGTGTTGGTTGCTTGACCAAGCTCGCCACCTTCTTGGCCGCTTCGACTTTCATGGTGTCGGTGATAGCCGTCACACCCTTATCAAGCGCACCGCGGAAAATGCCCGGGAAGACGAGTGAGTTGTTTACCTGGTTGGGGTAGTCGCTGCGACCGGTCGCCACAATGGCAGCCCCAGCACGCAACGCATCCTCAGGCTTAATCTCCGGCATCGGGTTAGCGAGCGCAAACACTACGGCGTTTTGAGCCATAACCTCAACGTGGTGTTTCGTGATCGTGCCTGGGCCAGAGACACCGATAATCACATCTGCGTCGGTGGCCGCATCGAGCACCTCGCCGCTCACCCTCTGGCGGTTGGCGATTTTGGCTAATTCTTTTTTGTAGCCGGAGAGATCGCGGCGACCCTCAACGATAATCCCCTTACTGTCTGTGACGGTGATGTGCTTGAGGCCCGCTTGGTGGAGAATGAGGGTAATTGCCCGTCCAGCAGCGCCGGCGCCAACAATCACTGTCTTCATCTCTTTGAGTGGTTTTTTAACCACCTTGGCGGCGTTCATGAGACCAGCGAGAACCACAATAGCCGTACCGTGCTGATCGTCGTGCATCACCGGAATATCGAGCTCAGCCTTAAGGCGCTCTTCAATTTCAAAACACTTTGGCGCTGCAATGTCTTCCAAGTTAATGCCGCCAAAGCCGGGCGCAATTGCTTTAACGGCTGCGATAATTGCTTCTGGCTCTTGCGTGTCGAGCACAATAGGCCAGGCGTCGACATCAGCTACGGCTTTAAAAATCGCTGCCTTCCCCTCCATCACGGGCAGTGCACCAATTGTACCAATGTTGCCAAGACCAAGCACGGCTGAGCCGTCACTCACCACCGCCACGCTGTTGCGCTTAATGGTGTACTCACGTGCGTCTTGCGGCTTCTTGGCGAGGTGCGCCGAGACCGCCCCCACCCCCGGACTATACATCGTACTCCAGTCGTCTTTGGTTTTTAGCTTACCCTTACTCTCCACCCGCACCTTGCCGCGTAGTTTCTTGTGCAGCGCTAAGGCGAGTTTGTCGTAGTTTTTCTTTTTGGGTGCGGGCATGGGATAAAAATAATCACGTATAACGCTCCGCATTATACGCGACTTCCTCTGAATATAAAAGGAAGGAACAGAATTGAAACTGGGCGACAACGGGAGACGTCCACCAACCGTGCCGCCCAGCCCCTCACGGGGAGGTCCTGGCTGAAGCCAGTTCAGGGGAACCCGCTAAGGGATGTTTACTGTAGCAAAAAATACCCTTATACAAAGTCGGCGAGGCAAATCTACGCTACTCAAAAATGAATTAGCAAGCGGGTTCTGATTTTTTGCAGCTGAGTGGGTGCAAGCATATTCTGCTATCATTACTGCATGACGCCGACCGACCTCCTTGCCGACCACTTTCGGGTCGATAAACCACACCAAGCAGCCCTCAAGCGACTCCGTATTAGTACGGTCGAAGATTTACTGTATCACCTCCCTGCCCGGTACGAAGACATTAGCGACATTCAGTCGGTTGCCGGGTTAGCGCTCGGACAAGAAGCGGTCGTGTACGGGCAGCTCTCGTGCCTCAAGACCCGCAAAGCCTGGAAGAGTAAGCGGCCGATTGCTGAGGGGTACATCGAAGACGGCTCGGCCAAAATCAAAGTAATGTGGTTTAACCAGCCGTACCTAGCAAAGATGTATAGCGACGGCATGTACGTAAAAGTGGCAGGTAAAGTGACTGGCAAAGAAGGCAGCCCATACATCGCCAATCCCGAACTCGAGAAACTCGACAGCTTGCCCGTCGATCGGCACGACAGCATATTTAAGGGTACCGGCGTTGAAGCAGACGACACACTCTACCCGGTGTACCGCGAGAGTAAAGGGGTAACCAGTAAGTGGCTCTACCACACCGTCCTTAAGTGTTTTGACAAGGGTGTGCTCGAGCGTCTTCACGACCCGATTCCCGCAGCCATACTAGAGCGATACAACTTGCCTGAGCTCGCGACCGCTTTGGTGTGGATCCACTCTCCCAAAAAAGCTGAGCATGCAGAAAGCGCTCGCAAACGCTTTGCCTTTGAGGAGGTGTTCTACATCCAGGTACAAAGCGCCCAAAACCGAGCGGCAGCTAATGCCGCCAGTACGTATAGCTTTAAGACTGAACCGACCCACATTAAGAGCTTCACCAACCGGTTTCCGTTCGCGCTCACGGGAAGTCAGGAGAAGTCGATCTGCGATATCCTCAAAGACTTTGCGGGCAGTCACGCCATGAGCCGCCTCCTTGAGGGTGACGTAGGCTCAGGTAAAACCGCGGTGGCGGCCACCACCGCCTTTGCGGTGGCGACGAGTCGCCCACCCGAGGGGAGTGGTAAGGCTGGTGGGAGTCTCACCGACGTCGATTTTGGCAATCTGCAGGTAGCCTACATGGCTCCCACCGAAATTCTCGCTAAGCAGCACTTCGAGAGTTTTATCGAGTACTTTCACCACCTACCCATCAACATTGGTCTCATAACCGGCTCTGGCTGTATGAAGTTTCCGAGCAAGAGTGACCCCACCAAGCCGACCAAAATCTCTAAAGCGCAACTCCTAAAGTGGGTTAAAAATGGTGAGATCCCGATTTTGATCGGCACCCACGCCCTTATATATAAGAGTGTCGAGTTTAAACACCTAGCTTACGTAATTATCGACGAGCAGCACCGCTTTGGCACCAACCAACGTAAGCAGCTGGCGAAAAAGGACGCTCGCATGCCGCATCTCTTAAGCATGACTGCCACCCCTATTCCCCGCACCCTTGCGCTCACTATTTACGGCGACCTCGACATTACATTACTCGACGAGATGCCGGCCGGCCGCAAGCCCGTTAAGACCGAGGTAATCGGCCCAGGCCAAGAGACGGCCATGTACGAACACGTTCGCTCCGAATTGGCGGCCGGCCGGCAAGCCTACGTTATTTGCCCGCGTATCGACGAGCCTGATCCTGCCAAACAAACCGCACTCAACCTAAAAAGTGTAAAAGCCGAAGCCGAGCACCTCAGCAAAACTGAATTTAAAGACTACAAAATTGGCATCTTACACGGCAAAATGACACCGGCTGAAAAAGATACCGCCATGAACGATTTTAACGAGCATAAGTTTGACGTGCTGGTAGCCACCTCGGTGGTAGAGGTTGGTGTTAATGTGCCAAACGCCACCAACATTATTATTGAGGGCGCGGAGCGCTTTGGTCTTAGCCAACTCCATCAACTCCGCGGTCGTGTCATTCGCGGCGCACATCAGCCGTACTGCTTTGCGGTCACCGAGAGCAAAAGTGAGAAAACCAAAGAACGGCTCGGCGCCCTCTCAACCGCCAAAAACGGGTTTGAACTCGCAGAGCACGATCTCCAGTTCCGCGGTAGTGGCGAATTATACGGCGGCAAGCAAAGCGGCCTCTCCGACCTCGGGATGGAAGCAATTCGTAACTTAAAACTGGTCGAAGCCGCCCGCACCGAAGCGCAAGAGCTAGTTGCTACCTACGATACTCCCGACCAATTCACCCAAGCCCACCCGCTTATTGCGCATAAAGTCGCGCACCTGGGCGAGGAGCTCCATCTGGAATAGACTTGGACTTTTTTAATAGTAAAGGCAGAATGCAAATTAGAAAAAACAAACAAGAGAGGTTCGCATGCGACGCTCGCTATTGGCAGCGCTTTGCTGCCTTCTGCCCTTCGCTGCCAGCGCTGATTCGTCCATCATTCGAGGACTTCAAGCTGGTCAGTATGGTTGCCAAACCCTCGAGCAATTGGGGGAACTCGTGCGTGGCCGTACCCCAGTTGGCGTCGCCAACTTGCCGGAAGGGTGCGCTGAAGTTGCACAGCCTCTCAATGGTGTAATCACCACTCAACCGACGCAGGTGATCGTGGACGAGGGTGTGGAGGTAACCTTCGCGACCGTCTGGGTCGGGGGGCATACAATATTCGTCTTGCTGGACATCGTACCGTTGTCTGGCGAACTAGAGTTCTGACCGGGCCGCATGTTATGCGGCCCGTTATCGTTTTAAGCTACTCTCAATCTGGTGGGCGACTGCCGGAACGGCGCTTTGTTTTAGTATAAAAAATTCACCCGATGCTACCGAGCAGCTCGGGTGATATATGAGTTGGGCAGTGCCGACGGTTACGTCGGCCCTGCCTATTGCTGCGGGGGCTGACGGCGGAACATTGCCTCAGCCTCATCTGACGTGAAATGGTTTCGGTTCAGCCAGATCAGGCTTGGTCTGTTGTGCGTTGCCACCTTTGTGAATAGCGGCGACGTCTGTAACCTTCTCCGACTCGCCTTTGTTCGTTGACGTAGCCGGCCCGGCTGGCTGCTTACTGGCCTGGTGCTGTTGCGTTGAGGTTGCAGCGCCTTCACCTCTCACACCCTCACCTCTTGTCGACGACTTGCCGTCTGCGGTCTTTCCTGTACTTGTATTCTGTGCCATTTGGAATCCTCCTGCACAGGGTTTACATTACACGTATCTTGCTTTTTTATTGAACTACTCGCCTCTATCCGCAGCGTACCACACGATTCAAAAAATGAAGAGTTTGTCGCAACAGCTTTCGGTTATAAGTGGGAGAAAACAAAAAATCCTTGTCCGCCCGGTTGGACTCGAACCAACGACCACGGAGGTATAAGCTCCGCGCTTCTACCAACTGAGCTACGGGCGGACAAGAATTTCTTATCACGGCAAGCGCTACTACTCTACAGTATATAAGAGTATTTATAAACTCTATAGTCTGCTATACTTACACCATTATGGAGTGGGTTCGTTCGCATCTAGTTCTTAGTGCAGTTGGTTTCCTGCTCGTCTTGGGTATCTTGCTGGTGGTTGTTGCCGGAGGAAAAAAGCAAAACGATCTTACTACCACCACCGTCGAGACTGGTAGCGTGAGCGAAGTGGTTTCGGTGTCGGGAACGGTTGAGGCTACTAAAGAGGCGACCCTTGCCTTCCCAACGAGTGGCATCATTGCCGGCATTAGCATTGAGCGAGGATCTGAAGTGCTCGCGGGTGAAATTTTAGCGACCATTGGTGACTCCGCTGTTGCCGCCGACCGGGCGCAGGCAGCCGCTGCGGTAGCCGCAGCAGTGGCGGCACGTGACGAGCTTGTGAGTGGCCAAACTGCTGAGTCAGCCCAGGTTACCCAAACGACGGTCGCAAACGCTGAAGCGGCGCTCGTGCGTGCGCAAGAGCTCGCCCGCGAGCAGGTGGGTACTGCCCTCGCTGCTTTGCTCTCAAATGATCTCGAGGCGTTTTCGACTGACCCGGATGAGCAAGCGGCAGCGCCAACGGTGAGTGGCACGTACACCTGTGCTGAAGAAGGCTCTTACCGGCTCTTTCTCTTTGGCACCGACACCGACTCGGGCTACTCCTACCGACTGGAAGGACTCGAGAACGGCACCTTCGCTGCCAGCGTTAACCAGCCCGCTCCCCTGGGCTCGTGCGGTCTCTTTATCCAATTTGTCGCCGGCGAGAAGTACGTCTGGAGCGAGTGGGAAATTACGGTGCCCAACAAACGCAGCGCTACCTACATCACCCGAAAAAATGCGTACGATCTCGCGCTCACGCAAGCGGAACAAAATGTACAAGCAGCTCGAGACACGTTGGCGCTCGCTACCAATCAAGCGAGCGTTGAGACAGCTGCACCCAGAGTCGAGTCACTTGTTGCTGCCAACGCTGCAGTACAAGAAGCCCAAGCTCGGCTGCAACGTATCGACGCACAGCTCACCGACTTTGCTATTACCGCACCGTTTGCTGGTGTGGTGACCGACGTGCTCGTAAATCCGGGCGAAGTAGCTAACCAGCAGCCGGCAATCAATCTTTTAAGTACTGAGGCGTATGAGCTGGTGGCTCGGGTGCCAGAAATTGACGTCACCAAACTGGCAGTTGGGCAGTCTATCACCGCCGTATTTGATGCAAAGCGAGACGAGATCGTCCCGGGTACTATTGAATTTGTCACTCCTGAAGCAATTGAGATCGACGGCGTTGGCTACTTTGAGGCAGTCATTACTCTTTCGCCTACCCCAGATTGGCTACGGGCCGGTCTTAACGCCGACGTCGATATCATCGTACACGAGGAGCAAAATACCACCCGTCTACCACAGCGCTTTATCGACCGCAGCACCGAGCCCCCGACTGTGCAGATCTACCACGACGGCGAATTGGTGACGCAACCGGTAGAGCTAGGATTAATCGGTAACGATGGTTTCATCGAAGTCCGTAATCTGGAGGTTGGTGAAACTGTAGTAGCACCATAGTGTATGCGCAGTCTTCGAATTGGTCTTTTGCTCGGCATCCGCCAAATTCAGCGGGCGAGCTACTGGACGACCGGGCTTATCATTTTTGTGATGACGCTCACGTTTCTTAACCTAATCGCCGTCTCGGGTATTCTTGTGGGGCTCATTCAAGGGGCTGAGAACGCGGTGCGCGAGAGCGCCCAGGGCGACGTGATTATTTCGGCACGTGATGACGAAGATTTCATCCTTGAGACACCATCACTAATGCGAACCATTGCTACCTACCCGGAGGTGACCGCCTACTCAGTACGCTATACCGGCGCTGCTACCATGGAGGCCAACTACACCGAGCGGCGCGACCTCTCCGGTGAACGAGACACCGCCTCGGTAAGCGTGACCGGCATCGACCCTATCGCAGAAGATCACATGACCCAACTCTCTGAGTTAGTGGTTGATGGTGAGTACCTCGATCCTAAGGAGGAGGGGTACATCTTAATTGGTGTCTACTTCCTCGAAGAGTACGCGGAAAACTTTGGCGACTTTTTGGACACGGTCTCGAACGTCGGACCGGGCGACCAGGTACGGCTCGATATTGGCGACATTTCAAAAGAATTTATCGTAAAAGGCATTGTGGAGTCGAAGGTCGACGAAGTGAACTTTACTACCTTCATTCCCGAGCGGGAGTTTCGGCGTCTCTTTAGTCGACTCGATCGCAACGCCGACCAGATCGTTATCCGCACCGAAACACCCGAACAAAACGCCGACGTCGTGGCCGCCATGGAAGCCAACGGCCTCACTACTTTTGCTAAGATCGTGACCTTTGAAGACAACCTACCGAAATTTTTGATCGATATTAAAAATACGTTTAACGTACTCGGTACGTTTATCGGTTCGATTGGGTTAGTGGTGGCGTCGATTACCATCTTTATCATTATCTTTATCAACGCAGTCTCCCGTCGACGCCACATCGGTATCTTAAAGGGCATTGGTATTCACCGCGAAGCGATCGAAATTGCATACGTAGCCCAAGCTGCTTTTTACGCCGTCACGGGGGCAGCGCTCGGTACGCTTCTCACCTACGGATGGTTCGTGCCGTACTTTGATGAGAATCCGATCCAGTTCCCTTTTAGCGACGGTATCCTGGCGGCAGACCCAGAGGGTACCTTCTGGCGGTTTGTGACGCTATTTATTGTCACGATCATTGCTGGGTTTGTGCCCGCCTGGATGATCGTGCGGCAAAATACCCTTAATTCAATTTTAGGTAGAAAGTAAAAATGAACAAAGGAATAGAATGACTATTGTGAATTTTGTTCCGAATTTGCTCATAACCTAGAACAAATTCCTGGAACGGGAACGTTCATGTATCACATAACGCAAATCACTCTGCTACACTTAGTACGTATGTCTGCCCTTATCGAAGCACGTAACATTCACCGAAAATTTGGCAAAGGCGACCTTATCACGCACGTCCTTAAAGGTATTGACGTAACGATCGAGGAGGGAGAGTTCGTGGCCATTATGGGTAAATCAGGTGCTGGTAAATCGACCTTAATGTACCAACTATCGGTACTCGATACCCCAACTGAGGGTGAGCTCTTGGTAAACGATACCGACGTGCTGACACTCAATGAGCGTGAAGCCACCGACTTTCGCTTACAGACCTTAGGCTACGTCTTTCAAGACTACGCGCTCGTGCCCGACCTCTCCGCACAAGAGAACGTCATGATGCCGCTTTTGATGCGCGGGGATGATTGGCAAGAATCAAAAGACACGGCTAACCGCATGCTCGACAATGTTGGACTCGAGGGTAAGTACCCAAACCTGCCGGGCGAGCTCTCTGGTGGTGAGCAGCAACGCGTGGCAGTAGCGCGAGCGCTGGCGGGGCAGCCAAAAATTATTTTTGCCGACGAGCCGACTGCTAACCTCGACTCAATCTCCGGTACGCAAATTATTGACCTCTTGACCTGTCTCCACCGCGAAGAGGGTCAGACCATTGTCATGGTCACCCACGAACCGGAGTACGCCGAGCCGTGCGACCGTATCATTTACCTTGAAGACGGACAGATTGTGCAGAAGTAAAAACAAGCGGCTGGAGGCCCACCTCCAGCCGCTTGTTTTAAAATGGCTACACGTGAGCCTGTTCTCCTTCAGCTACTTTACTCGGGTCGCCAGCTTTAAGCTCAGCTTCGCGTTCATCGCGGTAGACATCGTTAATTGGCACGCCTGCTTGTTTTAAAAGCTCTTCGTACTCAGCGCGCTCAAGTGTTTCCACCTCCATCAGGCGCTCAGAGATGCTGTTGAGCGCATCGCGGTACTCGGTCAGGATCTCTCGGGCTTTCTCCTTCCCTTGTTCGATCAGGCGCTTCACCTCATCGTCAATCGCTTTTGCAACCTGCGGGCTGTAGCCTCGGTCTTCGCTAGTGCCACCACCAATTAACCGGCCGCCCGTGCCCTCCAGGGCAATCGGGCCGAGCTCGCTCATACCGTACTTCGTGACCATGTCGCGCGCGAGGTTAGCTACAACCTGCAGGTCGTTACTCGGGCCGGTGGTTAAGTCGCCAAAGACCATTTCTTCGGTCACGTAGCCACCAAGCGTCATGGCAATGTCATCGATAAACTCTTTTTTGGTGTGCATCTTGCGGTCCTCGTCTGGCAGCTTAAGGGTATACCCAGCAGCGCGACCACGCGAGATGATCGAAATTTTCTGCACTGGGTCGGCGTACGGCAGTACGCTTGCGACCAGTGCATGCCCGACCTCATGGTAAGCGGTAATTTTACGCTCCTTCTTGCTCAAGACGTGGCTCTTGCGCTCTGGGCCGAGCATGACCTTCTCAATTGAGCGAATGAGGTCGAACTGCCCTACCTTCTTACGTCCCTCACGTGCCGCCAAAATCGCTGCCTCGTTCATGAGTGAGTAGAGATCGGCACCAGAGAAGCCCGGGGTGCGCTGCGCTACAACGTGGAGGTTCACATCCTCTTGGAGCGGCTTCTTGCGTGCGTGTACTTCTAAAATTGCTTTGCGGTCGTCGCGGTCGGGCAGGTCGATGGTAACGCGACGGTCGAAGCGGCCCGGGCGCAGAAGTGCCGGGTCGAGCACGTCGGGGCGGTTGGTGGCCGCCATCACGATCACCTTGGCGTTGGGCTCAAAGCCATCCATCTCTACTAAGATTTGGTTGAGCGTCTGCTCGCGCTCATCGTTACCACCACCAATACCGGTACCGCGAACGCGGCCGACAGCGTCGATCTCATCGACAAAGATAATGGCTGGAGCGTTTTTCTTCGCCATGTTAAATAGGTCGCGAACGCGGCTCGCACCCACACCAACAAACATTTCCACAAACTCCGAACCAGAAATCGAGAAAAACGGTACGCCAGCCTCGCCAGCTACCGCCCGTGCCAAGAGTGTTTTACCAGTACCTGGTGAGCCCATCATCATAACGCCCTTAGGTATCTCTGCGCCAATGTCGAGGAACTTCTTTGGGTTTTTGAGGAAGTCGACGATTTCCTCGAGCTCTTGCTTGGCTTCTTTAGCGCCCGCGACATCTTTAAACGTCACCTTTTGGTTGGTGTCGTTNGGGTCGATCATGCGAGCTTTGCTGGTGCCAAAGCTCATGGCCTGCATGCCAGCTCCTTTTACCGAGCGGCTGAAGAACCAAATAATGAGCAAAATGAAAATGAGCGGGAAGAGGAACGGCGCCAGCGTGCCAGCCCAGTAGCCAAAACCGGTTGGGTTTTGTACGTCGATCGTGATGGCGGCCAGTTGCTCTTGCGAGACGCCAAGGTTGGTTAGGGTCTCAGAGATAGCGGCGTCGGTCTCGCGCTTAGCTTCGCCGGGGTTACGGGTGTCGTCGGTGTAGGCGACCTCAAGTGTTGCGCCACGCACCACAATCTCGCTCACCTCGCCAGCTTTTACCTGCTCCACTACCTGCGAGAGGGTGAGCTCTTCGGGTTCTACCCGTGTATCGGCCACGTACGAGTACACTGCCGTGACCAAAACGAGCAGGAGAATGGTNGAAAGGACGTTATTCCAAAAGTTACCCGGCCCAACCGGTACTTTTTTACCCGCATTCTTAAGCTGTGCCATCGACACTCCCTTCTTATCCTTCACGGTCTTAGAGCTTGATTCGTCTTTGGTTTCTGGAGCTTTGTGCTCCTCACCAGCTTCTGGTACTTCATTTTCGACTTCCCGTTTTTGCTCATTCATAGTGTTCGCCATTATACCCCGACCCTTACTTTTCGCTAATAATTTACTTGCCATGTGTTTCTCGCAGAATACGCGCGTACAATACGTGGCCAGTTATACTCTGTCAAACACCCGACCAAATTACTTACAGTGAGCGTAAAGTAAGGGTGGGGTATACAGAAATGCTACGCAATAGCTACGTTTTTCTTACTAGACACCAGCCAACAAGTTGGGTACAACCCACTCTTAGTTTTGGCCTGCTCGCATGCAAGCGTTTAGTTTTATTACTCTTTTTTGACAGAAGATTGTCGACATGCAAAGAAATTCCAAATCTTTGAGTGAAACTGACAAAAACTAAGGGTCGGGGTATAGTACCTGGCACGTATGGCCGATTACGCACGCAATAAAAAAGCCACCTTTAACTACGAGATCCTCGAGCGCTTTGAGGCTGGTTTGGTGCTGCACGGCTTTGAGGTAAAAGCCATTCGCGCTGGCAAAGTATCGCTCGAAGGCGCCTACATTATTTTGCGTGATGGCGAAGCGTATCTTAAGGGCGCAACCATTAGCCACTACCAAGAGGCCAACACGCCCGATAGTTACGACCCAGAGCGCGAGCGCAAGCTACTTCTCAACAAAAAAGAGATAGCCAAGCTCGAGAAAGAGCTCAACACCGCGGGCTTGACAATAGTGCCAATTAGGTTGTATAATAAAAATCAGAAAATCAAGCTTGAAATTGCGCTGGTCCGTGGTAAAAAGAAGGCAGACAAGCGCGAAGCGATCAAAAAACGTGACACGAAACGTGTGCTCGATCGCCTACTCAAGTGGTAGTTCATTGAAATGTTTCACTACAGCAAGACGGTTGCTAACCGTCCATAACGGCATGCGTGGGGCATGCCGAGTACCCCAACGAGGGAAAGATGACAAAAACACTAGAAGAGTACAGTCGCGAGAAGATCCTTTCTGCCAGAAACATCGATCCGAGCTGGATCGAATGCGCAGATCGCAACCTGTTGCGGAGTAAGCTGGCCGACGTGATGCAGGCCTTGTACCAGCTCTGCAACAGAGAGTACGATGAGTGGTGCCGTAGGCTTCAGAAATGCTCGAAGTTCGTGAATGACTTGCGGACCTTCATGCTTGAGGCCGTCGCGGCCGTCAAACTTGCCGGCAAGCCGAAAGCGATTTGATGCAACCGGGGAGGACGACACCGAGCAGTTGTGTCGCCCACCCCGCCCGCCGAGACGGAAATATCTCGGCACCGTCTTGCTGTAGTGAAAAGTGAAATATGAAATGAAGAGGAGGGATCATGGAAGTCAGCAGCATGTCCGCAGACGACATCAAGAAAGCCCAAGAAGAAATTGCCCAAGTGCTTGGCATGTCGCTTGGAGATTACCTGGCCGCCTATCATGCCGGCGAACTGGGTCGCTTCGGCGAACCAGCAGACCACTCACGAGGTTTGCGCCATGATATGAGCGATCCAGCGGTTCGGAGACGTTTTCTGCGCCGATCTTCTGGTCTCTGAATTAGGCAGGGCGACCACATCGGTCGCCCCACCACTCTTTTTATACAAAGCGTACACCATTCGCTGAAACTGCCTGGTGGACTGATTCTGAAACAGTCCCCCGGACTGTTTCAGGGGATGCACGGCATCGACGGTTAGCATGCCCACTGTGTGCAGTGTCACAGCTCAGCAAAACCTGTGTAAAAATTTTGCTGGATTTTACGTGCAAAGAATAGCGTAAAGAGTCCTTACTTCACAGCTAAGGACTTCGCCTTCGCGACAGCGTAACTTACGTTACGATTGCCTTGAGCTCTGCTCGGCCTGCGCCAATGCGACATCACTGAACATGAGTTCTCATAGTGTTCAGCTGGTGTAATAACCATGAGAATATACGTTCAGTCGCCGTCGGAGACTGAGCCAGAAATTCTTCCGACTCGAACTTGAGGTGTTTCGTGCTAATTTTCAGCCTCAATTTTTAAACTAAAATTAGTACTACACACTGTAGATGCACCGTGTGCACCTAATTCGGACGGGAGTTCAAATCTCCCCATCTCCACAAATTGAAACATTACTCATTCCACGACCCCTATCCGCAAAGCGGATAGGGGTTTGTGCGTGCGCGAAGTCGGTTTTTGTGTTGTACGCAAAGACTAATTCCGAGAGGACAGGCACGCCGAAGCGCGCGGATTTGTCACGAACCGAAGGGTTCGTTCCAATTTTTTCAACAAACACACGAATATTTTGAAGATCCTCTGTGTTTGTTAAAAAATTGGCTTGTTTAGTATCTGAAATCCATTCGCGCAGGGGTTCGACCCAAGTATTTCCTCGACGTTTAAAATCTTTCATTTCTTCAT
>PAMC01000014.1 GCA_002710785.1 bacterium | reverse complement strand
TTCCCATAGGGAATGCTGTACATCGCCTCAGATGGCGTAAAATTGTCGAATTGCTTTGTTGCGCATCGGTAGAATGCGAGCTCCCTGGGCACTTGCCCCAGTCGCTCGATTCTCCTCGCGCGCCGCGCACTTCGAGTAATTTTCCAGCCACTGAGTAGTAAAATACGATAAGAGTGATGATGAAAAAGTTTGAATGTCGAAAGAGGTGGATGTGACGGTAGCAGTAATCGGTGTTGTCCGAAGCGTGTCGCAAGGCACAGATGACTAAATGCTTTTCGGTCTGCAGCCGAGCTAAAGTAACAAAGTCAGTAGGGCGAAAAACCCGGTAAAGGGCCGGTAATCCGCATCGGTGAAGTCTGACCAGGTGAGCGATGGTGCTGACCACTTACGCTGAGAGGCTCCCTTCCACCTCACCCTCTTCCGACATTCAAACAAAAAATAGGATATGCAATCTATGTATCATGTATGATACATAGCCTTGAATACAGTGAAGTGGTTTACGGTCCGTTAGTGTACGGTGGGAGCACGCTTTGCCTTAAGCTTTTGGCGCCCGGCTTTGAAGACGCGGGTTCGAGCCCCGCCGGATCGACCACTCCTCATCTTGATTATGATGAGGTCCACTTCACTGTATTCAAGACAAAAAACACTCACAATTTTACGAAGATTGTGTGTTGGTGATTCAGCAGGTGGGGTACACCCGTTCTCATTCCGAACACGGAAGTTAAGCCACCTCGCGCCGATGGTACTTCGCTTTGCGAGGCAGAGTAGGTCATCGCCAACACACAGCATTGGTAAATAAATTGTGAGTGTTTTTTGTTCGTAAGCACCTCGGGTCCCGCTTACTTTTACCAATGAGTAAGTATATGGATGCTTGCATACTTGTATCTTACGAATGCAGTAAAAGCAAACTTGTTTACAGCGGCTGTTCAGGTTGTCACCATTTTCTAAAGAAAATGCTAGGCAACCTCTTGCAAAAGCGTCCCACGCTTTCTCACCCGTTCTCATTTTTACCCAGCACCAAATACCTCATTTAACTGAGGTATTTGGTGCTGTGGCCGAACATCCCGTTAGAAACTCGTTTCTAACGGGACAAACAGAAGTTAAGCCCGGTCGCGCCGATGGTACTCCTTTATTGGTGCAGAGTAAGCAAAGCTTGCTTTGACTACGTTCGCAACGCAAGCGTGAGTGAACTCCCGTTTGCTTACTCACTTGTCAAAGTAGGTCACCGCCAACTTTAAGTTTTCAATCCAAAAGCCGAGCCTTGCGCTCGGCTTTTGTGTTGCTCTTTTACAAAAAAGCGTCTAATAGTCTTAGAGAACACCGGTGGAATCGAAATGCGCAAAAGATTACAGGTATTTACACCCGAACGCATAGGTGAAGTAATCTGAGTACGCACATTGATTGGCCTTGTGCCTAACCGAAAGCTTTCAGCCTGCTCCCCGAATTCAGACTGATTTAGCTCGGGACCACCAGCCCGTCGTGCGCCACTCTGAGCAGTGTGCGGCGACGGGCTTTAATAGTTTTTGGTCTGCTACAATACTCATACTTGTCCCGTTAGACACAGTTTCTATACGCGGAACATAAATAGTATGGTTCGATTTATAAACAGTAATGTCAGTTGCGTGGTAATGACCATGCGCTGTGTCTAACGGGATGGCAATTGCGCGACCGTGGGCGTTTTGGCGACGGGTACAGTACGGTACCGGTTTTTCGGTTGTGCTGTTGCTCCTTATGTACTGGGTGTACCTGGCCAACTTCTATGCCGCTCCAACCTGTTTTGACGGCCGACAAAATGGCGACGAAGCAGGCATCGACTGCGATGGTAGCTGCTTGCGCGTGTGCGCCTTTAACGCCGAGAGCCCGATCGTCCGCTGGTCGCGCAGCTTTGAGGTGGTGAGTGGGCAGTACAATGCGGTCGCCTACGTTGAGAACCCTAACGAAACTATCGGCACCCCTGAGCTGCGCTACACCATGAGTCTCTACGACGAAGAGGGTCTCATTACCGAGCGCTCGGGTGTAACCTTTTTACCACCAGATGGCGCCTACCCAATTTTTGAGGGCCGTATCTTTACCGACGGTCGTGTACCAACCCAAACCTTTATTGATATTGAGCAGCCCGAGGTATGGCTACCGGTTGAGCTAGGGCGCGAGCAGTTTAATCTCGTACGGCGTGAGCTCACCGGCGCCGACACCCAGCCACGCCTCGATGCCACGCTTGTAAACAACGCACTCACGCCAACCGGGGAAGTGGAGGTGATTGCCACAATATTTGACGCTAACGGCAATGCGCTCACAGCGAGCCAGACCGTGGTTGATGATTTTATTCCACGTTCGGAAGCCAACCTGGTCTTTACCTGGCCAGAGCCAATCGCCAAGACGCTGCGCAGCTGCGAGGTACCAACCGACGTGGTAGTTGCTATCGACCTATCGGGCAGCATGAACAACGATCAGGCTGACCCACCCGAACCAATTAGTTCGGTAAAAGCTGCTGCGGAGCAGTTTATTGCGCGTCTCCAAGAGCGCGACCAAGCGGCCCTGGTGACGTTTGCCACAAACGCGATGGCTATTGAGTCGTTTGCCAGCCCAGCAGCGGTAGCCGGCCGCGTCTCGACGCTCACTATCGACCCCGCCGAGGAGCAGGGTAGTACCAATACCGGCGACGCGTTTGTGCGTGCCGATGAGCTCTTCACCAGTGCCGCCAAAAACCCAGACGCGCGTAAAGTGATGGTAATTCTAACCGACGGCCTGGCGACCGCTCCCGATGAGGAGCCAGAGCAGTACGCGATTGCGCGCGCCGCGGAGCTTAAAGCCACCGGGGTTGAGGTCTATGCAATTGGCTTAGGTGAGCAGGTTAATATGGAATTTGTGCGCACTATTGCTACCGATGGCCTCGCCTACCAAGCGCTTTCGCGTAGCCAGATCGACCAGATCTACCGCGACATCACCGGTGCCATTTGTGAAGATGGTGCAGCCGTTATCGATATTGTGCCCAAGACAGATTCTAACTTCCCAACGCTACGTTAGCAGCTGGTACCCAAAGTTATGACGTAGCCGTCCTCGCCATCATAGTTATAGGTACTCCCGCTGCAGTTGGTAACGCCGTCTATTGCATCAAGATCGAAGTCGCGATTTTCGAGCAAGAAGACCACCATATACGCTTGCCCAAGCCAGTCACCGCCGGTGTTGCCGAAGTAACAATAGCCGTAGTTACCTGAGCCGTTCCATGGGTAGCTGCCGCCACCGCTGGTGGTATTACTGGTCGGGTCAGTTGGTAGTTGAGGCAGCCACGAGCTGATGGCGCTGCTCAGGGTGAAGGTTTGCCAGTCGGCATCGCCGCTGCACTGCCAGTTACCGCTAGGGTATTGGCCAGTTTCGGTATACACTGCTTCGATAGCGGTTTGCAAAGTACGTATATCGCTCAAGCGCTGGGCATCACGAGCCTTACTACGGGCCGTGTTGAGCGAGGCCAAGACTACACTCGCGAGTACGCCAATAATGGCAATTACCACCAATAACTCGATGAGTGTAAAACCTTTTTCTGAGCGGAAGCGTTCGTAGTATATAACTTAGCGAGCTGGTGGCACGCCGTACTCAAGCCCAGTCTCGGGGTCGATGCTGGAGTCTAAGATTACTGCTTCGGCACCTCCACCAGACCGGAGGAGAAGTAAAAATATCAGGACCAAGATTATAGTCGCACCAATGAGAATGAGGTTGGCCTGCTGGGCGTTTTTTGCGATACCCAACTTTATTACCAGTGAGATCAGTGGGCCACTTTTAGCACTAACCGTGGGTTGTTTGCGTACGGTAGGGTACTGTTCATCAAACTGTACGTTCACCATATACCTACATGCTACCGCATTACACTGCGGTGCGCACGGCAGGACAATAAAAACTGTCTATTTGGAGAGGTTCCGCAACTGCCGTACAATAGCGATATGCAGCACGGTATTCGGACCCTTTTTGCTGGTTTTGACTGGATTTTGGTCGGAGCAGCCTTGGCGTTAACCGCGTTTGGCCTCGTCACCATGTATACGTTTGTCGGTGACAACACGTTTTTTGAGCGCCAGCTCGTAAATATTGGAGTTAGTGTGGCGGTTATGTTGTTGGCGCTGGTCCCGGACTACCGTTTTTTACGCGTTGGCAATACCACGTTTGTGCTCTACCTCGTCACGTTTGTGGCGTTAGTGCTCGTCTTGTTTGTAGGTGAGGTGACACTCGGCGCACGCAGTCGGTTCGACCTTGGCCTCTTTAGCTTGCAGCCGTCTGACCCAGCTAAGTTGGTTCTAATTGCGGTGTTAGCTAAGTACTTCTCGAAGCGCCACGAGCTGATTGGCGACTTTCGCCACATCGTAGTCTCGGGGCTCTACGCTTTTGCGCTTTTCGCGCTGGTGTTTATTCAGCCCGACTTTGGTTCGGCCATCATTCTATTCTTTGTCTGGTTTGGGATGATTTTGGTGGCAGGTATTAAGTTCCGGCACCTCCTCACCGTGTTTGTGCTCGGAGTGGCAGCACTGGCGCTCATGTGGCAGTTTGCTTTCCAGGATTATCAGAAGCAGCGCATCATGACCTTTGTCGATCCGCTCTCGGATATCCAGGGGGCAGGGTACAACGCGTACCAGTCGACCATTGCGGTTGGTTCGGGAGAGGTCTGGGGGAA
Source organism: bacterium (assembly GCA_002710785.1). GTDB lineage: Bacteria > Patescibacteriota > Minisyncoccia > Phycocordibacterales > UBA918 > OLB19. Next base: position 14,047 of record PAMC01000014.1, on the reverse strand, counting down.
GGGAGTGGGCTACGGCACGCAGAGCAAGTTGCAGTTTTTACCCGAGTACGAAACCGACTTTATCTTTGCCGCTTTTGCCGAGGAATGGGGTTTCGTGGGGGTGCTGGTCCTCTTTGCTTTCTTTGGCGTCTTGATCTGGCGCTTGCTACACCACGCGGTCTTGGGGGCCACAAACTTCGAGCGCCTCTTTGCCACTGGCGTTTCCATCCTTATTATTAGCCATTTTTTCGTGCATATTGGCATGAACATCGGCCTCCTGCCAGTAACGGGAACGACCGTGCCATTTTTAAGTTACGGCGGTTCGCACCTAATGACCACCTTCTTGGGGTTAGGTATGGTAATGGCGATGCGCCGCTACACCAAAGCGCAGTACCAAGGCGGCGAGCTCTTGCCTTAGGTCTGAGCGTAGTACGCGGTGGTGCGCCGTACCATTGCCTCAATTGAGAAGCTGGCGGCGTGTTCTCGGGCAGCAGCAGCGTGTTTCTGAGACAGTTTGGGTTGCCTCAGGTAATGCTCAATAGCAGCGCTGAGCGCGGTACTGTCGCCGCTTGGCACCAACGTCCCCGTTACGTCGTTGACGACCACCTCGGGTATACCACCAACGTTACTCGCCACGGTAGCGATGCCGGCTTGGGCGGCCTCGAGCGCGACGTACCCGAGCGCCTCAGAGCGTGAAGGTAACACGAATACATCGGCCGCTTTGAGGTACTGGGCTGCTTCGTCGATCTGGCCGAGCAAAAACACATGCTCACCGAGCGCTTCCTTGCTAATGAAAGAAGTCAGCTCGTCGCGCAGTTGTCCGTCGCCAATGATGAGGTACCTTAGGTTTGGATGCTCAGGCAGGAGGTTAGCGACTGCTTCAATCGCCACGTCGTGTTGCTTCACGGGATGCAGCTCACCGATTGAGATCAGCCACGGATCGCTGAGGTATGGTTCTAGTTGAGGATTGTGCTCAGCGAGTAGAGCTCGGGCGTGTGCTCGGTCAAAAAGAGCTGTCGCTTCTCGGCCAAGATGCGTCACACTCATTTTGCGTTGCGCGCCTGGCCAGCGAAGCTGCGACTTAAGCGCGTGGGAGACGCAGATGGTGTGGTGGGCGAGTAGCACCGTGAGCCAGTGCGCAACCTTAAAGACGAATCGCTGGATAAACGAACGATCCTCGTTAAACGCCCAACCGTGGGCGGTAAAGATAACGCGAGGTACTCCCAATATACGGCCTAAAAAGGCACCAATCGCTCCGGCTTTTGAGCTGTTAACATGGAGCACGTCGGGGTCTTCGCCGCGGATGAGGTGGGCGATCGACCAGCTGGCCAAGAGCTCTTTACGTAAGGAGATGTCGCGCTCCAGGTGGGGAATAGTAATGACGCGTACTCCAGCAGTGACCAATTTGTGTCGGAGTGGACCGTCGCCGCCAAGAGCCACCACCGGTTCGTACCGTGCAGTGGGCAGGTTGGTCGCGAGGTCGTACACGTAGCGTTGGGCGCCGCCCCAGTTACTCTTGGTGATAAGAAATAGTATTTTCTTTTTGGTTTGGGTTTCCATAGCTAAGATGAATTGGCGGCGCTGGGGCAGAATTCGTAAAACTGTCTCCCAGACAGTTTTACCCCACAGTTACTCTTGGTAATTAAAAACAAGATTTTTTTCTTTGCGGTATTCATAAATCAGTAATTTGGTATTACTTGTTCCAGGAATTCGTTCTAGTGCAGGAACGAATTCGGAACTGACCTAGTTTTTAATGAGGTGGTGACCGAACATAAAAACGGAAATGCCCTTGTGGTGAAATTCAACATAGTCGCATTCGCTCGTTGTTTCATTTAATAACCATAGCAAATTGCTTGCAGTTTCGCCTTACTCCGGTAGGATTTAGATACTAAGACCAAGCCGCTATGGGTGAACGTGCACGAGAACTACTGATTCTGATTGCCGGCGATATCGTCTGTTTTGTGACCGCTATGTGGCTCACGCTTTTGGTGCGCTACCTCGAGTGGCCAAGCACCGTGCGAGTGGTGGAGCACCTCGAGCCCTGGCTATGGCTGACTGCCATCTGGCTCTTTATTTTCTACAGCGCTGGCCTCTACGACAAGCACACCACGTACCTCAAGAGCTTGCTCCTCAGCCGGATTGTAAACACCCAGATCGTCAACATCCTCATTGCGGCCCTGGTGTTTATGATTATCCCGTTTGGTATTGCGCCAAAGACTAACCTTGTCATTTACCTTGGCGTCTCCATTGTGCTTGTGGCGGCGTGGCGCTTGTGGCTCTTTAACTACTTCTCACCGAAAACCAGCCACCGAGCCATTTTGCTTGCGTCCGGCCCTGAGGCGATTGAGCTTGTCGACGAAATTAACAACAACGACCGGTACGACTACACCTTCGTGCGCATTATTGACGACTCGGCCGCTGAGGCAACGCCCGACTTCGAGAGTAAGTTGGTGAGCCTCATTAACGAGGAGAATGTGTCGATTATTGTGGCCAACCCGCGCAGCGCCCATATCGAAAAAGTGCTCCCCGCGCTGTTTGATTTGGCCTTCTTAAAATTTCAGTTTACCTTCCTCGACTTCTACAAAGTCTACGAAGACACCTTCGACCGCATTCCGCTCTCGGCGCTACGCTACGACTGGTTTATTGCCCATGTCTCACAGAGCAAGAGCTTGGTCTACGACTTTTTTAAGCGCACCGTCGACATTGTGCTGAGTGTAATCTTAGGTGCGGTGCTGCTCATACTGCTGCCGTTTATTTGGCTAGCTAAAAAGATTGAGGGCAAGGGTGACGCGCTATTTATGACCCAAGACCGTATTGGCCGGTTTAACCACCCGATGCAGGTCTTAAAGCTGCAGACCATGACCACCAACGATGCGGCGTCTGGCACCTGGACCAACGAAGATGCAGCGAAGGGCAACCAAATTACTAGGGTGGGCGCCTTCCTGCGCAAGACCAGTCTCGATGAGTACCCCCAAGTGTGGAATGTCTTAAAAGGTGAAATGTCTCTGATTGGCCCGCGCAATGACATTGCTGGCCTCGGCGCTCGTCTAGCCGAGGAGATTCCGTACTATAATATTCGCAATTTCGTGAAGCCGGGCATTTCTGGCTGGGCGCAAACCAACCAACACTACATGGGCACTAACATTAGTCCGCAGTCGATTGAGGAGTCGCGCGTGCGCCTCGCCTACGACCTCTACTACGTTAAAAACCGTTCGCTGTGGCTCGATTTGGCGATTGTCATCAAGACCTTCAAAACACTCATCAGTCGCTTTGGCATCAAGGTTAAGTTGTAGCAACCTGTGCTACACTGCTGCAGTTACAACAACTAACTATGGAACAAAAGACAATATTTATCACCGGTGGTGCTGGCTACGTGGGTGAAATGCTCTGTGAGCAGTTTGGTAGGCGCGACGATGTGCGGCAGATTATCGCGCTCGACAAGGAGCCGCAGACTGAGTATAGCGCTAAGCTACCAAAGGTGACCTACATCCACCACAACATGGCCGACGACGGCTGGCAGGAGGAGGTGGCAAAGTACGAGCCCGACGTGGTCATTCATACCGCGTGGCAAATTCGGGCTATGTACGGTGAGGCCGATGAGCAATGGCGTTGGAACGTCGACGGCTCCGATAAAGTCTTCGATTTTGCCTTTACTCAACCGTCGGTCGACAAGCTCATCTACTTCTCGACCGCGTCGTCGTACTCGGCCCGTAAGGACAACCGTTTCGAGCACCTCTTTACCGAAGACGAGGGCTTTCGCGACGATGATTACATCTACGCACACGAGAAAAAGGTGACCGAAGAGCACCTCAGGGCCTCGTACGACCAGGTTAAGAAAGAGGGGAGGCGGGTACCGCAAGTAACGGTCGTACGCCCAGCGGCCATTACTGGCCCCCGCGGGCGATTTATGCGCATTCGCTTTGGACTGCAGTCGGCGCTGCAGGGCAACCTTGAGAAAGGCTTTGTAAACCGCATTATCACCCTCCTAACCTCATACGTACCCGCCACCAAAGGCTGGGTCCGGCAGTTTATTCACGAAGATGATGTGAACGACCTGGTGATACAGTTTACCTTCGAAAATATGCCGTGGGAGTACAATGTGTTCAATATTACCCCGGTGAGCGAGCCGGTTTATGCTCCTGACATGGCCGAGGCAGTGGGGAAGAAGGTCATTCCCATTCAACCGTGGATGGCGCGGACGGCCTTTGCCTTTTTCTGGCACGCCACTCGTGGCAAGATCCCAACTTGCCCTGGCAGCTGGCGCTTTTACAGCTACCCAATTGTCATGAGTGGTGAGAAGCTCGCTACCGTGTACACGTGTAAATACAGCAGCAAAGATGCCTTTCGCTACACCGACGGACGCTACAGCGATTGGGTGCCGGAAGATCAAAGACGACCAAAACCCACTTCTTAAATATGGAGTCGACACCAAACAGGCGTACAGAGGAGGCTATTAAAAACGAGAGGACTATCGAAAACATTGTTATTAATGTACTCACTGTTATAAGTGAGGCAGAAAATGATACGGTCGAGTCATTAGCCGTTAACCCCTATCGTTGCGTTGCCGACCAGTTGGAATCACTAACAAAAAACAACAGACAAGATCCATTTCAAGCGCAGGTAATCAACCTCCTTGCAGTAGCATATAGAAAAGTTGGCGACCAGAACGAGCTATCAATCGAAGATGTACTCGTTAAGCTGGCGGATGTATACAAGAATAACACTATTCTAGGTGAGGTCTTTATTCGCCTACAGAGAAATAATCTAGGTGTGCGGCTGCAATGAGCTGATTATTTGTTATACTGCCGCCCATGTTAATCGACGGACGAGCGCTGGCTGAGGAGGTCTACGCGAAGATCAAAGCGGACGTAGCAACTCGGGAGGTGGCACCCCACCTCACCATTTTTACCTGTGCGCCCGATAAGCCAACCCAGCAGTACCTGGCGCTTAAAAAGCGCAAGGCCGCAGCGGTGGGGGTTCAGGTCAACGTCATTGAGGTTCCCGAGAGCATTACCACTGAGGAGATGATCACCACGGTGACCCAAGCACAAATGCAAACCGACGGTATTATTGTGCAGCTGCCGCTCCCCACACACATCGACACTACCACGGTCATAAACGCCATTCCGGTTGCGTACGACGTTGACGGTATGCACTACGACGGCACCAGCGTTACCACGATTAATCCGGTAGTCGCCGCCATTGCTGCTATGTGTCAGGCGCACGATGTGCTCTTAGCCACACAGCAAGTGGTGGTAATTGGGCAGGGGCGACTGGTTGGCAAGCCAGCCGCAATTTGGGCACAAACCCAGGGAGCACACGTGAGTGTGGTCACCAAAGATACTACCGACGCTGAGGCGGCTGCGGTGATTGCGCATGCTGACATTCTCATTTTGGGCGCTGGCCAGGTTGGCCTGGTTACACCAGAGATGGTGAGGGATGGAGTAATTATTTTTGATGCCGGGACTTCTGAGGATGGGGGAGAGCTCAAAGGTGACGCCGACCCGGCGTGTGCAAAAAAAGCGAGTCTGATGACCCCAGTGCCAGGTGGCATTGGTCCATTGACGGTGGCGTGCTTGCTCCGAAACGTGGTAGTGGCCGCCGCCAAATAGTAGTGCGTTTGGGTACACATAATGGTATAACTACACGACATGACCGAGACTTCCGCATCAACTCAGGCTGCAATTCGCGTCTTTCGCGCTGTGCTGGTGGTAGCCATTGGCGTTGCTCTAGGTTGGTTTGTGTACGGAAACGTGACCAATCCTGCTGCCACGTACCCCTTTAAATTAGGTCTCGATCTAGCCGGCGGCGCGCACTTAGTGTACGAGGCTGACACGTCTGATGTGCAGCCAGCCGAGGTCAATGAGCTTATGGGTGTGCTGCGCGACGTTATTGAGCGCCGCGTTAATATTTTTGGTGTTTCAGAGCCGGTGGTATACGTCGAGGAGAGCAGCTTTGTTACCGACGAGCCGGTGCAGCGTCTGGTGGTTGAGCTCCCGGGCGTAAGCGACGTGTCCGCAGCCGTGGCTGAGATTGGCCGTACACCACTCTTAGAATTTAAGCTGGTCGACCAAGAGGCGTTGGCCATTCAAGAGACGATCGAATCGTTTGAGGCACAAAATCAAGCAACGAGCTCGGACGGGCCACGCACCGAAATTAGTAACGTACGGGTTAACGGCGCCACTACTTCCGACCCATACCTCGATACCGACCTTACCGGCCGCTTCTTCGAGCGCGCTGAGCCAATGCTGCCGCAAAACAACAGTGGTAGTGGTGGCTTCCAGGCCTCGCCGTACCTCACTATTACTTTTAATAATGAAGGGGCCGATCTCTTTGAGCAGATCACCCGCGACAATGTTGGCGAGCAGCTCGCCATTTTCCTCGACGGGGAGCTGCTCTCGGCGCCTACCATTAACGAAGCAATTCCTGGAGGTACCGCCATTATCACTGGTAACTTTACCGCGGAGGAGGTGCGGGAGCTGGCAGAGAACTTAAATTTCGGCGCTTTGCCACTGCCGATTGAGCTCGCAAGCACACAAACTGTTGGCGCCACGCTGGGTGCGCAGGTATTAGAGCACGGCATTAGCGCCGGTATGATTGGCCTCAGTCTCGTGATTGCTTTTATGCTGCTTTGGTATCGAGTGCCGGGGCTGGTCGCTGCAGTCGCACTCCTTTTTTACGTGGTGAGCATGCTCGCGCTCTTTCAGTTTGTGCCGGTAGTACTCACCGCTGCCGGGTTGGCCGGGTTTGTACTCTCGCTGGGTATGGCGGTTGATGCCAATGTGCTTGTGTTTGAGCGCATGAAGGAGGAGTACCGGTCGGGCAAAGATAGTCGGGCTGCTGCCCGCGATGGATTTGCCCGTGCCTGGAGTGCCATTCGTGACGGCAATATCACCAGCATCCTCTCGGCAGTGATTCTCTTCTGGTTTGGTACCTCAATTGTAAAGGGGTTTGCGCTGGTGTTTGGTCTTGGGGTGATTCTCTCGATGCTCACTGCGCTCACGGTTACCCGTACGCTCCTCATTGCATTGCCGAGTCTCACGCATCAAGGCAGTCGCTTTGGTTGGCTCTATAACTCAGGTTTTAAAAAATAGCGTATGTGGATCATCGAACGTAAAAAGCTGTTTCTCGTCATTGCCGCCGCCGTCATGTTCGTGAGCCTCGCGCTGGTTCTCGGACTCGGCTTGCGCCTCGGTATCGACTTTACCGGCGGTTCGCTCACCGAGGTTGCCTATAGCGAACGACCGGCCAAGACCGAGGTTGAGGCCGTCCTTAACGCGCTCCCGCTTGAGCTCGGTGCGTTCTCGTTGCGTGAGTCGACCGACGATGCTGGCCAGCCAGCCTTTAACCTCCGCACGCGCGACCTGACTGACGGAGAGCGACAGCAGGTGGGCGACGTGCTCACGAGCGTGGGCGCCGGAGCGGAGATCACTCGCTTTACCTCTATTGGTCCAACCATTGGCCAGGAGTTGCGCGACAAGGCTGTGTGGGCGCTCGGTGCGGTAGCGCTCATCATTATTCTCTACGTGGCCTGGGCTTTTCGCGGGGTCGGCAAGCCCGTTGGCTCATGGACGTACGGTGGTATTACCATTCTCGCCCTTATTCACGACGTGCTGGTGCCAACGGCGGTGATGGCGGTACTCGGTGTGCTGCTTGGCGCCGAGGTAGACGTGCTGTTTGTGATGGCAATTTTGGCCGTCTTAGGCTACTCGGTTAACGACACGATCGTGGTCTTCGACCGGGTGCGTGAAAACCTCATCCGGTATCGCCAAGAGAAAAAAGTGATGGTCAAAAACGAATACGGCCAGCCGGAGGAGCAAATCGAATACATTCCAACCAAACCGTTTGCCGCGGTGGTGGGCGAATCGGTCGACCAAACCATCCTGCGCTCAATTAACACCTCGGTGACGACCTTGCTGGCCTTAAGCGCCCTCTACCTCTTAGGCGGCAGCGTGACACAAACCTTTGCCCTTATCCTGATGGCCGGTGTTTTGGCGGGTACCTACTCGTCAATCTTCTTCGCCAACCCGCTTTTGGTGCTACTGGCTGAGCGTAAGTTGGCCAAACTCGAAGCAGCTGAGAAGGGAGAGTCATCGTAGTTTATGATCATTGGTATCACTGGAACAGACGGCGCTGGGAAAGGCACGGTCGTTGACTACCTCAAAACCAAGGGATTTGTGCATTACTCCGCCCGCAGTTTAATAGTGGCAGAGATTGAGCGACAAGGGTTGTCAGTCGATCGTAATCAAATGCGATTGACCGCCAATGAGCTTCGAACTCGGAACGGCAATGAGTTTATCGTTAAGCAAGCGTACGAACGCATTGAGATTGATGGCGTTACAAATGCGATCATAGAGTCGCTACGTGCGTTAGCAGAAGCTGAATATTTAAAACAGCAAGGAGGGATACTGCTAGCTGTTGATGCTGATCCTGAAATCCGGTACCAGCGGGTGCAAGCTCGCCGCTCAGCAAGCGACCAAGTCAGTTACGAGCAGTTTCTGGCCCACGAAGAGCTCGAGAAAAATGACCCCGACCCTCACGGCATGCAGAAGGCTAAGGTGATGGAAATGGCCGACTACACCATCATGAACGATGGTACGGTAGAAGAGCTGGAAGCTGAGGTAGAAAAGTTTTTAACCAAATATACTTATGGAGACAATTCATAAATCAGCGTGGCTTTGTATCGAAAACCGACGGGTGCTGTTTGCGCGCTCAGAAGAAAACTCGCAAACCTACTACTTACCGGGTGGTAAACGTGAGGCAGGGGAGAGCGACATTGAGGCGCTGATTCGTGAAGTAAAGGAAGAAACGACGGTCATGCTGCTGCCGGACACGATTAAGCACGCTCGTGATTTTACCGACCACGCGCACGGCAAACCGGCTAACGTGCAGGTAGAGGTCAAAGCCTACTTTGCCGATCATCAAGGCTCGCTAATGGAGAGTGACGAGATTGCTGAATTGGCCTGGTTTACTTCCGCGGATATCGACAAACTGTACGGAGTTGGTGTGCAGGTGGTGACGTGGCTCAAAGAACAGGATTTGATTGATTAGTCGACAGCCCCACACACTCTGCCATAGAAAAATAATCTTTGTATCATATATGATACAAAGATTATTTTTGCTTCCAGAGTTCTTCTACGACTGAAAAGATAAAGAATTGAGCTGGGTATTTTTTCTTGAGGTGTTCGTACGAGAATGGTCGGATGTGTTTTGATACATGTCGCTTGCTTCGCTGGTCGACAGCTGTTTTGTAGGCCGAGCAGTAATCACCAAATTCAGTTTCTAACCAGCGATTAATTTGTGCAAATGTGTTTGGACTAATCTTGATGCGCTCATTAATTTCTGCCCGAGTTTTGCCAGCTAAAATCGCTTGAGCAATGATTAACCGTCTACCGATCGCTATCTTCTCACGCTTGGTGAGAAGGCGGATGATTGTACTATCGTCTGCCTTCACCGCTAAGTTGAATGCTGCTAATGCAATCTCGTCTATGTCTTTCCGCATCTATGTATCATACATGATACATAGATGCGGAAAGGGTGTGATAGTATGAAATCAGTTATTTATCTAATAATCTTTTATGCATTGGTTTCTTGATCCAATTAAAAACCAGTACGCCGACTTTAGTGGCCGCACGAGCCGCCAGGCGTTCTGGATGTACGTGCTGTGGTACGTCATTATCTACGTCGTGGTCGCGTTGGTTGCGTCAGCCGTCGGCGTTGAGGCGCTCGTTATGCTCTTGGCGCTAGCAATCTTTATCCCGAGCTTGGCCATTACCGCGCGCCGCTTGCACGACACCGGTCTCTCTGGGTGGTGGCAGCTCATTGGCCTTGTCCCAGTTCTTGGCCTGATTGTCATGATTATTCTGACTGTTCGCCCTGGCGAAGCGGGAGCTAACCAGTACGGCCCAGCTACTGGAGGCGCTATGCCTGAAGCAGCGCCCGAGCCAGCAGCAGAGACGGCGTCGGCCGACGATACACAGCAGATGGTGTAGGGAATACCACAACAAAAGGCCGGGGCTTTGCCCCGGCCTTTTGTTTGCTAGTTATGGATGCGGGTTCCGGTAAACTGATTGCCTTCAAGGTAATTCTTAAGTGAGTCGAGACTTTCGCCGCTAATGCAGGCCACCTCTATGTTTTTGGCTTCAGCAGCTTTAGCTGCAACGGGATCAAATGGCGAGTTGAGGCCAGGGTCCCACTCGTCGGGGATCAACGTACGAAACTCCGCCCAGGTAATGTCTTCAATTTTTTCGGCGCTTGGGTCAGTCTTTGGGTCGGCGGTGTATACGTACTCAATATTAGAGAGGTTAATGACTTTTTTGGCACCGACGTGCTCAGCAATTTGAATGGCCCGCAAGTCGGTCGAGGAGCCTGGCCGGTACCCCGAGGCAATAATCAATTTTGCGGTATCGGGGACGTCAAGAATATCGTCCGGGTTACTAATTACCTCGTAGTGGGCGAGGTGGCGGAAAATGGTGCGCACCAAGTGGGCGTTGAGGCGAGTGGCATGAATACCCAGCCAGTCGAGATCTTCGTTCTCAAGGGGCGCTACCGCAGCGGCTGCGTCGGCGTACCGACGCGCGGTCTTGCCGCCGCCGGCAATTAAAATAAAACGACGTCCATTCGTCGTCTCGGTTTCGATAAGTTCTTTAAGGGCGGATAGGAAGTTTGTATCGATATTGTCGGGGACAATGAGTGAGCCACCGAGCGATACCACAATCGTTTCTGTTTCTGACATAGCATAGTCAATTGTACTGGGGGAGGGGCAAAAGTCTACCAAAGTGGTGTATATTGTAGGCATACTCATAAGTAGGCCACATATGGAAGAACACAATACACAACCAGCGGCTCCAACCAGCACCTTGCCGGCAGTGGGGCAGTTGCTCCGCGAGAGTTGGGAGTTTACCAAAGGGCGGCTTGACCTCGTCGGGTGGTACGTCCTCATTTCGCTCGTACCACTTGTGCTTGTCGCGCTACCGGTCGGGCTCGGTGTGTGGGCGGCTGCTTCAGCGCCACAGCTACTCTGGGCAGCGGTGGTAGCGGGGCTGGTTGCGCTCTTGGTGATGATTTGGGTGATGGTCGTAGCTTCGGCTGGTCTCTTCTACGCAGTAGCGCAAGAGGAACGCATACGCTTTATCGAAGGGTGGCGCTGGGCGCGGCCACGCTTTTGGCAAATTGCCTGGATTGGCGTCCTCCTGATGTTGGTGTTAACGACCGCCTTTATGGCACTTTTCCTGCCGGCGTTCATTATCATGGTCTACACCATGTTCTACTTCCTTTCTTTTTTGCGGCACGACCACCGTGGGCTTAACGCACTCGCCGCCAGTACCAACGTGGTGTATGGTCGCTTCTGGGGTGTCTTAGGTCGCCTCGCCTTTATGATGCTCATCATTATCGTGGTGAGCTTAGCCATTACCGTTATCTTTGAAATTCTGGCTGGCATTATTCCAGTTGCTGAGAATGCGTTAGTGGCCACCGGAGAGTTGATTAACACGGTAGTGAGCTTTGTGCTCACCATTGTGATGATGCGTTACCTAGTGCTTCTCTACACTGCGGCCGATGCAACCACCCCCGCCTACCAAGCCGAGCCGCTCTCAACCAGCTACAAGCTGTATCGGGTATTGGCGTGGGTTGGTGGTGTTGTGTTTGTTGCCATGTCGCTTGGTGGCGCGGTGCTGCTCGGCACCTGGGCGAGTGAGGGCTTTGCGCTGCCGGCCGACGAAGCCGAGCTCGAGCAGTGGTTTGAAGAACTCGAAGATGCAGGATAATTTTCCAGATCTGACACAATATTTTTTACCACTGTCAAGCTTGTTAACACAAAAGAATGTGGTACTTTAGTGTCGCTCCCTCAAGGGGGGGGAGCCACCCACCTGCAGGTGCAGGGTGAACGGGTGTTCCATAACAAAAAACGGAAGAGGATTTCCAATGAAAATTCGCAAACTGATTGGCATCTTGGTTGTCGCAGTCACGCTGCCTGCAACCGCGATGGCCTGGGGTGACGACTGGGCAGCTGAGGCCGACGCCAACGCCGATGGCTACAGTGATGGCCTGGTGACCGAAGGCCGTGGTGGCGTGATGACAGCAGGTGGCAGCGCGGCTTTGGCACGCGCCGACACCTCGCCGGCCTACGCCACCGGTTATGCCGCTGATGAGCGTGGTATCTTGATGGGTTCGGCTGGCCGGAATGGTGCTTCGGGCGATTTCCTTCAGGAGTCCAACGCCGACGCCCGTGCCGATCTGAATGACCGCGACGCACCGATGGAAGCCCGCGCGACGGCCGAAGGCAGCGCCGCCTACAACGCCCAGGCATCGGGTGCTAACCGGCAGAGCGGAGGCTTGGCTGCCGGACGTGCAGGCACCGAGGCTTTCGCTCTGGACGTTCCAGGTCGTCGGGGTGACCGCGCCAACGCCGAAGCCGACCAAACCTCGTTTGCCGCCGCTGCCAGCGGAGCCGCAGATCGCAACGCTGCGGCAGCGGGCAGCTCGGCGAGGGCCTCCTCCCGTGCAGAAGCAGCGAGTACGCGGTAAGCCGCCGCGCACAGCGAATCGGTCCACCCTTCCATATCGGATAGGGTGGGCTTTTTTTTGTTTCTAAACTATTGACTTTTGCAGCTAATTTTGTATGGTATTGCCCGACAGCCAGTGGCTGTCTTTCGAAACTATTTCCGGAGGGAAAAAATGTACATTCGTTCTCTGACATTGGCTGTTGCGGTCGCCGTTGCATTGGTCGGTTCGCCGGCGCTTGCCAACGGAGACGGCAGCAGCGCCAGCGCCACAGCAGTAGCCGCCACGAACTCGGCGGCTACGATCAGCGAAGGCACCAACTACGGCGGTTCCTCTGTCGGCGCCGCCTACTGCAACGACAGTATCGGCATCGGCCCCGTCTCCGTGAGCCGCACCGTTCGTGCTTGCATTGCGGCTGAAATCGCACACGAGGCTGGCCGGCTTGGAACTTTGTCCCGCAGCGAAGTTCGCGCCGTTCAGCTCTACGCGCTCGACCGCATCGGCTTTGGCTTGAGCGAACAGGCTCCGACACCGTCCGCCTCGAGCCGCACTCCGGCCGAGACCGCGCCGCAGTCGGAGTCCATCGAGTACGTGACGCTCGAGATCGACGGCGAGCGCTTCAGGCTTGCCGGCGAGTCGCTGGCGGACTGGAACAGCTGTGAAATCCAGCGTGTCCAGCTGTCCTCCAGCGCTCCGCTGATTCGGAGACCCGGCTGTTGACCAGCACATTGCCCCAGCGGACCCATTGTGGTTCGCTGGGGCTTTTCTTATATTTTGGGGAGGTGGGTGGTTTGGCTCCGCCATATGTGTGTGCACATTACCGTCAGAGCTTGCACTATTTACCTTTATCTGTATAATACTGGCCACTTGTTCACGGGAGTGTCCAATCGGCAACGGGTAAGTTCCGCTGCTGGCATTCTGCGCGAGAACATAATGTATTTTGAAAATTGAATAGCTCATATCAACGTGACCTTATCGTTGGTATGAATACGTATTAAATGAACGATTGTTTGTTTGACGACTAAACAATCTGTGTGGTTCCAGCAATTTTTTCTAGGTTATGAAAAAATTGGGAACTAAATTCACAATATGCTTTTCAAGCATTTGTTCATTTAACGCATCAGCAAAAGCAATCGAAAATTTGTATTTTCTTTTGTCTTATCCTTGGATTAGTTTGTATGAGCGTTGAGAAAAGTACACTCCGCTCACACAATACAAACGAACATGGTAAGTAGAAGTAGCACTCTCCATTGGAGAGCGTGACTCCATTTACCCTGTCTTAAATTAGAGTTTGATCCTAGCTCAGGGTGAACGCTGGCGGCGTGGATGAGGCATGCAAGTCGAATGGGTTTAGACCCATGGCAGACGAGGTAGGAACACGTAGGTACGTACCCCAAAGTCAGGGATAACCTGGAGAAATCCAGAATAATACTTGATAGTCTCTTCGGAGTAAAGATTTATCGCTTTGGGAACGGCCTGTGGGCTATCAGCTAGTTGGTACGGTAACGGCGTACCAAGGCTACGACGGCTAGGGGAGGTGAGAGCCTGACCCCCACCGATGGAACTG
>PAMC01000013.1 GCA_002710785.1 bacterium | reverse complement strand
CGGCCGGTCAGCTCGGCCTAGCACCGATTATCGGTGCGTTTGCTGGTGGTCTTATTCTCGATGCAGTGGTCTTCCGCACGTTCCGTCGACCGGAGTACGTCGAGGAACTCGTCGAGATTGAGGAGGAGGTGAGTGGCCCCGCCAAGGGCAAAATTGCCGACTTGGTGCACCGCTACGAGCACCGTCACATCGAAGACCTCATCGAGCCGGTGGCTCAGGTGTTTGTGCCAATTTTCTTTGTGGTCACCGGCATGGCGGTCGATCTCACAACCTTTGCCGACACCACTATCCTGCTAACCGCGCTGGGTATCACCGCGGCTGCCTTTGCTGGTAAGATCGTAGCCGGCCTGTTTGCTGGAGCCGGCGTCAATAAGTGGATTATTGGTTTTGGTATGGTGCCGCGTGGTGAGGTTGGTCTCATCTTTGCCACTATTGGTGCCGGTTTGGGAGTTATTACCGACGGGGTGTTCTCGGTGATTATCATTATGGTGATTGTCACCACCCTCTTAACGCCACCGGTATTGACACACCTCTTAAAACAACAGACGTAACAGCGCGCTAGCCACCTCGAGTACTCGGGGTGGTTTTGTTATACTGCAGCTATGAGTAACGTGCGTGGTGGGGAGGCCGCATTTAGCGAGGCGTACGCCTCGCTAAATGCGGCCCAGAAAGAAGCGGTCGACACCATCGAAGGCCCGGTCCTGGTTGTGGCCGGGCCCGGAACAGGCAAGACGCAGGTACTGACGCTGCGCATCGCTAACATTCTGCGTCAAACCGACGTACAGCCTGAGAACATCTTGGCGCTTACCTTTACCGAGAGTGGCGCCAAAGCCATGCGCGAGCGGTTGCGGCGGTACATTGGCGAATTAGCCTACCGCGTACCAATCTACACCTTCCATGGTTTTGCTGGGCAGCTGATTGCGCAGTACCCCGACGCGTATCCAAACATCATTGGCGGTCGCCCGGCGAGCGACCTGGAGAAAATTGAGCTCATTGAGACGATTCTCTCGGGCGGTGACTTTTCGCTTCTGCGGCCAGCTGGAAACCCCCAGTACTACGTCACCGCCATTTTGCGTATGCTGAGCACACTCAAACAGGAGTACGTTGATGTCGCCGCGCTTAACAAACTCATTTCCGCGCAAGAGACACAGTTAGCAGCGACACCAAAGCTGCACGAGAAGGGCGCACACAAGGGTAAGGTGCGCGGCGAGTATACGACGCTTGAGAAAACCATTGCCAAAAACCGCGAACTCGCGCTGGTGTACCAGCAGTACCAAGCGCTCCTTAGTGAACGTGGCTGGTTCGATTTTGAAGATATGTTGGTCGGCACCGTGGCAGCGCTGCGCGAGCAAGAAGACATGCTGCGTGATGTGCAAGAAATGTACCAGTACGTGCTGGCCGACGAGCACCAAGATGTTAACGGAACACAAAATGCACTGCTTGAGCTCTTGGTGTCATTTCACGACAACCCCAACATCTTTGCAGTTGGAGACGAGAAGCAGGCGATTTATCGCTTTCAAGGCGCTTCTTTGGAGAACTTTCTCAAGTTTACTGACGTGTTCCCAAGCACCACAACGATCACACTGACCGAAAGCTACCGCTCTGGCCAAGCAATTCTTGACTGCGCCCACAGCTTGGTAGCGGTAGAAGAAGGGCCGCTTAAAGATTTGCGTGTACCACTCACCGCAGCGAACGCTCTAGACGCTACCGTCACGAGCCGCACGTTTACGCATCAGGCGGTTGAAGACCAATGGCTCGCTGATACTGTGGCGACGACGGTTGACGCTGGCACACCATCCAATGAGGTGGCGGTTATCGTGCGCACGAACCGCGAGGTGGAGCACGTGGCTGGCTTGCTGCGCAGTGCTGGGCACGCAGTAGCTGCTTCGGCTGACGGAGACATTCTTGCGCACCCCATTACCGAGCAAGTACACCAGTTGCTTTTGGCGACGACTGAGCCGGCTAACAGCGAGGCGTTGGCTCGCGTCTTTGCTGCTCCGTACTGGGGCATTACCCGAGCAGACCAAATGCGGGTTTTGGCGGCGCAGCGGTACGATCGGCCGCTCACTACACTGATTGCTGAGCCAAAACTTTTGCGTGAGGCAGGAGTGGCTGACGTCGATTCGGTAACACGCCTCTCTGGTGTGCTTGACGCAGCTCAGGCGGCGAGCGTAAGCGAGCCGCCGCATCGCGTTCTGCAACAGCTCCTCAATGAGAGTGGGCTCCTAGCGCACATTGAGCAGCAGAACCCACTTGAGGGCGTACGAGTAATTCGTCGGTTGTATGACGAAGTTGAAGCGTTGGTGCGACACGACAACGTCGCTGATGTGGCCTCGGTGGCGCGAATGCTTACCTTGCACCGCTCGTACGGTGTGCCGCTCAATGCACCGTACATCAACGCCACCGCTGAGGCTGTGCAAGTTATGACAGCCCATAAATCTAAAGGACTTGAGTTTAGTGTAGTACTCGTGCCGTACCTCACCGACCGTACCTGGGGTGGCGCACGGAGACCCGAACACTTTAAGTTGCCGCTCGTACGCACGGAGATTTCCGAAGCCGTCGAACCACTAGACGATGAGCGACGGTTGCTCTACGTGGCAATGACGCGCGCTAAAGAGACCCTTCACCTGAGTGTAAGCGAGACGAGCAGCAGCGGCAAAGCGGCCTCGGTATCGCGCATCCTTACCGAACTGGCAGCTAACACGTACGACGACGTAGACACCACAGCGTTGGCCGAGTCGTTTGATCTCACTGCTGCCATTGCGACTACCCAACCCGCGCCAACCGTCGATACGGCGCTGGTGACGTCGCTCTTTCTCGAGCGAGGTTTTTCGGCGACCTCGTTTAATAACTACCTCGAAAGCCCGTGGAAGTATTTGGCAAAAAATCTACTGCGGTTGCCGGAGGTGCAAGGATTACCGCTTCTTTACGGGACGGCGGTCCATAATGTCTTGGAGCGAACCACTCGCCAACACGCGCAAACCGGAGAGCTCGCAACTGTTGATGAGCTCGCAGCCTGGTTACATACCGAGCTGCATCGATTGCCACTGAGCGCCAAGGAGTATACTCAGCTGCACGAGCGAGCACTCGCGGCCTTAGCGGTATACCGTGAGCACTTAGCAACTGCGCTCCCCAAGCAAACGCAAGAAGAGTACAAATTATCGGTGGCGCTATCAACCGGCTTAGAGGCCTGCCCTGAAGTGGTGCTAACGGGTAAGCTCGACCGGTTTGATCTCTCTGAGGACGGTACGCTACGGCGGGTAGTCGACTATAAAACCGGCAAACCGAAAAGTCGCAACGCAATAGAAGGTAAGACGCAGAGTGACGATGGTGGCTACAAACGCCAGCTCGTGTTCTACGCTTTGCTTTTAGAGTTACAAGGGCAGCCGGAGCGTCAAACGCGCGAGATGGTTCTGTCGTTTGTGGAGCCAACTGCAAAAGGGGAGATCCGGGAAGAAATTTTTAGTATTACCGATGAAGAAATTGCTGAGCTAAAAGCACAGATCATTGCNGCTGCTGGNNNGCTGACGGACGGCAGCTGGACACGCGAGCCGTGCGACCCAGAGAGTACTCCATACCGCGATTTGTTTACCGGGTAAGGTAGGCCAAAAAACGCTGCGGCCATGGCCGCAGCGTTTTACGTTGGTGTATTATCTTAGCTTTGTCCCTCAAGCTGCGCAATCAGGTTGTCGACAATCTGTTTAACTGCGCCGTATGGTTGTGCGCCGTTAATGACACCGGTCTGGTCGCCAACAATCACAATACTGTGTGGTGTACCACGGCCGCCAACGGCCACGGCATTGTTAAAGTCGGTTTCAACCTCGTCAATATACTGCTCCTCGCTCATGCACTCGTTGTACGCAGCGGCGGAGACGCCAGCGGTGGTCGCAAATTCCTCGAGGCGGGCCATGTTCGTTGGCTCGTTAGTGCTACGCTCGTCAAAGACGAGGTCAGAGAAATCCCAAAACGCTTCGTTACCGCCGAGGTGGCCAACACACTCAGAGGCCAGCGCAATGCGGGCTGCGTTAGGGTGCAACTGGGCGAGTGGGAAGTGGCGGTACACCCACGCAACTTGGCCGTTCGTCCCGTACTCGGCCATGATTTGGTTCATGGTGTCGTGGAAGTTCTTACAGAACGGACAGTCGTAGTCGGAGTACTCAACAATTTGAATGGGGGCGTTTGGGTTACCGCGGATCCAATCGTCTTCGCTTACTGGTGCGACAGCGTCTGGTGAGCCAGAGTCGGTTGGTTGGACACGGTTTTCTTGGTCTTGTCCGGTAGCTGCAACGGGCGCCTGACCACCACTGTTACTGAAGAAGATGGCGGCGGCAATCATACCAAAGCCGAGCAAGATCGCGACTGGAATTAGGATGCTATTGGCACCATCAGCTCTTGGCGCAACGGCCATGGGTTCGGTGGTGTGGTCTGATGATTCAGGATTTTGGTCCATAGGTGGTAATAAACAGTACTAATGTCTCCCAGTATAGCACGCACAATTACTTGCTATACTGATGGACATGA
Source organism: bacterium (assembly GCA_002710785.1). Lineage (GTDB taxonomy): Bacteria > Patescibacteriota > Minisyncoccia > Phycocordibacterales > UBA918 > OLB19. Next base: position 7,786 of record PAMC01000013.1, on the reverse strand, counting down.
GCATTATCGAATCGGTTGTTCTCGGTGTACTGCAAGGTATTACGGAGTTTCTACCCATCTCTTCCACTGGCCACTTNATCTTGGCACGCAGCCTCTTTGGTATCGACGACAGCTACGCNCTCGCNTTTGATGCGGTGCTGCACCTCGCAACGGCGGCAGCTGTNATCATCTACTTCCATCGCGATATCTGGAATTTGCTGCAAACCCTACTGCGCTCACTCAGCCGGTTGCCGGTAAATGAGCGAGACGTACTGCTACTTAAGGCTATCGCTATTGGTACCGTGCCAGCAGTACTGCTCGGCCTCTCGCTTGAGTCAACTATGGAAACCNTCTTTCGCTCACCACTCTTGGTAGCTGCCGTGCTCGTGCTTGGCTCAGGGTTGTTTATCTACGCGGAGTGGCTCTACAACAAGTACCCGCCGCAAAACGAAATGACAATTAAAAAAGGTCTCTACATCGGTCTCTTTCAGGCGCTAGCGCTTATCCCAGGTATGTCGCGCTCAGGTGCCACCATAGCAGGTGGTATGCTGCTTGGNCTCTCGCGCAGCGAAGCTGCTCGATTTGCATTCCTTTTAGCAGTGCCGGTGATCCTAGGAGCCGGAGGCAAGAAGCTCCTGGAGCTGATCGCTAGTAACGGGGAAGTGGCCCTGGCGCCGGTGGCTATGGGTGCAGTTGGCGCTTTTGTGACTGGTTTGCTAGCCATTCACTTTATGTTGTCTTTTGTCCGCCGTCACTCGCTTTGGCCGTTTATTTGGTACCGGTTAATATTAGCCGGTTTTGTAGTCTTCATTGTCCTCTACGGCTAAAACGGTCGAACCACTATTTACTTAGACACCACAGCTATTTGTTTTTAGAAAGGCAATGAGTGGGTCATTGAGACATCATCTTTTTCGGTCCAGGCACTTGTGTCGAGGGGGATTTCGCGTTTACGGTAGCCGTCTTTAAATAATACATGACCGTGCTCAAGCGCGTAGTCGAAGACCTTTTTGGTCACTTTAACATCCTGCTCACAGTACTTTTTGACGGCGTCGATGTTGCCCTCGCGCCACCAGCGGACGGCCTGTAGGCCGTCCGCGCTCTTTTTGGCACCCACCGTAGCGCTCGCAACGCTGTCGAGTCGCAACCGCCGACCAAGCGACGCTTTAATGTTTTCCAGCAAATCAATACTTTTTATACTTGTTAAGTCACCCGGGTAATATTTGTTTAGGAGGGGAATATCGAAGTGGTTGCTGTTGTAGCCGACGAGGGCGTCTGCGTGTTCAATAATTGGCCAGAGCTCAGCCAAGTCGTCGACCACCACCGTCGTGTAGGTGTCGGTACCGTAGTCGTAGACGGTCGCTACCGAAATGTCCAAGCTGGCGGGGTCGCTCGTGCCGGTATCGGAGAAGATATTTTGGGTTTCCAGATCAAAGACGACGTATCTCATCCTCGCTAACTTTTTAGTCATGAAAAAAGTTTTTTAGATTTCGTCTAATAAAACGCTTACCCCAACCAGTTTTAAGAAAACATTCTCGCTCAAATGCGTCATATTTATCGAGAAATGCTTCATAGTGTATCAGATGTAGTGGTGTACGGTTCTTTGTTGATTGAACTTTTTTCGTATTATGCTCTTCGACACGTCTCTGAATATCATTAGTGCAGCCGACATATAACTCTCCGTCTGATTCTGACTGGAGAATATATACGTAGTGCATAATACCTGACAAAAAAGTTTGGAGGACGAACTCTAGTACTTGTCGGTTAGGTAGTCGATAAGATTTTCGAGCGTATCAGTAGTCTCCGTGCCGTCGACGAGGTTCTTGAGCGTGTATCGTCTGCTCGCAATCTCGTCTTCACCGAGGGCAACGACGTAGGTAGAGAGGTTCTCGCCAGCCAGCGAAAGCTTCTTACCAATTTTACGCGCACTACTATCAACCGCCACGCTGACGCCCGAGGAGCGTAACGCCTGGGCAATTTTTTGCGCCGACAAGTTGTGTACTGGTTCGGTTGGGGCCACAACCACGGTCGGGCTGATGATTGGCTCGGGGAGAAGGTCGTGGGTTTCGAGGAAGTCGCGCATGGTTACGTCGCCAAACCCAAAGCCAACACCTGGCACGGCCTCGCCGCCAAAGAGGGCAGTGAGGTTGTCGTACCGGCCACCACCCAAGAGCGAGCGATTATTGTCTGGATCGGTATCTTTAAACTCGAAGATGGTGCCGGTGTAGTAGTCAAAACCGCGAGCGAGACTCTTGTCGAATACTACGTTGGTAATTCCAAGTTCTGCTAGGCCAACTACGACGTCGGTCTGGGCGTCACTCTTATCGAGCAGCATAATCACCTCCTCAGATACCGTCCCGTCGCCAGTTATGCCGTCGAGTTCGAGCCGGTAGGCTTCGGCAGTCATTTTGTCCCGGCGGTCGTTAAGGCGCGTCAGGGAAAGAATTTGCTCTTCGTTTAGGTTAAGCGCTACGTACAATCGGTGCATCAGTTGGCGGTCGTTGATGTGAATGGTAAACATGTCGTCGGTGGCGCCGAAGTTCATGAAAATCTGATAGGCCAAAGCGATAATCTCGACGTCAGTGGCCATGTCGTCAATCCCAAATATATCGCAATTGAGCTGCCAGTGCTCGCGTAGTCGGCCGCGCTGAGCGCGCTCGTAGCGGTAGAGGTTGGGGATTGAGTACCAGCGGACTGGCCAGGCGAGCTCCTTGCTCTTAGCTGCGATCATGCGGGCGACCGTAGGCGTCATCTCTGGTCGCAGCGTGACCTCGCGCTCGCCGCGGTCGGTAAAGGTGTAGGTTTGCTGATTGACCATTTCTTCGTTCTCTGCACCCTTAGCCCGGTAGAGCTCGGCTGGTTCTAAGACCGATGCGTCGTAGCGGGCAAACCCAAAGCTTTCGGCGGTATGCGCCCAGGTACTAAAAATGTACTGCTGAATGGCCATTTCGGCTGGATAGAAGTCGCGGACGCCTTTGTACGGTTGGGTAGATAATTTCTCAGTCATAGGTAGTAGGTAGCATAGCGCCGATGCGGCGCCGGGACAAGGGCTAGAGTGTGCCGTCGGTTTTGAGTGCACGGATGCCACCGACCGCTTGCTGACGTTCGTCGGCTTGGCGAATAATCAGCGCCTTAAGGCCCCGCGGGTCGGGCATATTGTCGGTCATAAACTCCTCGTTACTACCACCGGCCGTTTGCGCTTCGATGCTGCCGAAGTTTAGTAGTGTTGGGATGATGCCATTAACCTCGATGTTCATGTCCTGTAAGCGCTCGAGGCGAAACGAGCTTAAGAAGCGGTTAAAGAAGCCGCGTTGGTCGATCGCCACAATACGACGGTTGGTTACAGCCCATAAATCGAGGTAGTGGTCGGTCCAAAAGTTGGCAATGGCCATCCAGTTCAGCAGCACCCAGCCGAGGTAGCAAAAGAGCGTCTCGCCGAGGTAGGTACCGAACACCGTTTCTAAAACCGGGATGTCGGGAAACATACGAGCACCGACCAAGAGTAAAAATAGTGGCGCAGCGGTGGCCAAGAGCGCGCTGCTCACGCGGGTAAAAATGATCCACCAGTGCTTGCGCACAATTCGCATGATTTGCTCGTCATCTTCGAGTTTGATTCGTTCAAAGAGCATACTAAAACACCAAGAGCGTGAGCCCCATCATGATGAGTAAACAGCCGCCAACGCCAATGTAGATAATGGCTGAGAGCAGGGAGATGGCCCGCTCACTCCCGTAGGTAAACCAGTGGTAGGTAGCCACCACAGCGTGCGCAATAAACACCACACACAGAGCGAGGAACACCCACAGAAATGCTCCGTCAAGCGAAATGGTTTCTATTATCGGTACAGAAAAAATTGGTTCGGTCGGCATAGGTTTATTGTAGCACCAGACGACTATAACGCTCCAGGTCGTACTGATCACAATGAGTTGTGATGGCAAAGCCAGTGTTGCTGGCCAGGACCTGAATACGCTCTGATTGCTCTGGCTCGTGCTCCAGCCAGAGTTCGCCTCCTGGCACGAGGTAGTCGGGTGCTTTGGCAATAATCTTACCGATTAGCTCCAGACCAGCGTCACCACCGTAGAGGGCTTGGTGCGGTTCGTAGTCTTTTACCGATGCTTCGGTACGGTCGAGGGCAGGGTCGATATATGGTGGATTACTCAGAATAAAATCGTACTTCGTCTGCTCGGGGACTTCAGCAAACAAATCACCCGCATAAATCTTACTATCATATATGATAGTAAGATTTTCCTGGAGATTTTTCGTGATGGTGGTGTGGTGTGCGGAGTCGATCTCAGCAAAATCGACATGGGTGTGAGGGAGCGCTTTGGCGACGGCTACACCAATACAGCCGCTGCCGGCACACAGGTCGAGGATGCGCGGCGACTGCGTCGCCGCNCGCTCAGCAATTAGTTTTATTGCCCGTTCGACCCAGTACTCGGTCTCGGGGCGGGAAATGAGCGGTTTCGAGTCGAGCCAAATTTTACAATCCAAAAATGGCACCCAGCAGATGATGTAGCCGAGTGGCTCACCAGCCNNNAGGCGNGCACAGTCGGNGNAAAAACCTTTGGTTTTTTCACCGCNGTATTTCTCCTTGAGTAACCACGCAATTTCTTGCCGCATCTCTAGCATGCTAGACTTACGCGATGGAAAGCGCAAGACCAATGCTTGAGATTAAGAACCTGACCAAAGTCTACGGGTCGGGTAAGGACGCAAAAACAGCGGTTGATAATATTTCACTCACCATCCCCAAGGGAGCGTTTTATGGGCTCTTGGGCCCAAACGGGGCGGGGAAGAGCACGACCATTCACTGTATTACCGGCATTGCCCAGCCAACCAGCGGCACCATCACTATCGACGGTGTCGACGTGGTCAAGGACTACAAAAAAGCGCGGACGATGGTTGGTCTTTCGCCGCAGGAGTTTAACGTTGATATCTTTTCTACCCCGGTACAGCTCATGGATTACATGGGCGGGTACTACGGCATTCCCCGAGATGAGCGAATCAAACGCATCAACGAATTGATTGCCCGCTTTGATCTTGAGAAACACCGCGATGTTATGTTTCAAAAACTCTCGGGTGGCCTCAAGCGGCGGGCTATGCTCGGCCGGGCGCTGGTGCATACNCCAGANCTNNTNATTCTCGACGAGCCAACCGCCGGAGTAGATGTTGAGCAGCGGCGCGACCTGTGGGCGTACCTGCAGCAAATGAACGAGCGTGGCAAGACAATCATTCTCACCTCGCACTACCTCGAGGAGATTCAGTACCTCTGTAACGACATTGCCATCATTAACCACGGACGCATTGTGGCGCAAGGGAGCAAAGAAGACTTCACCAAAGATGGTAAGTCAGTCGAAGATACCTACCTTGAGATTACCCGTGAGGACGATAACAACCATAACTCCTAGTCTATGCGTACAAACTGGATCGGTTTATATACGATGATGCGTCGCGAGGTGCAGCGTACGTTTCGGGTCGTGATTCAAACACTCATTGCGCCAGTAATTTCAGCCGCCCTCTACATTTTTATCTTCGGCACCGTTATTGGGACGCGGATCGATGACTTTGCTGGCGTGCCGTACATTTCGTTCGTGTTTCCGGGGGTTCTGATGCTCTCGATTATTAACGCCAGCTTCGCGAGCTCGTCTTCCAATTTATACTTTATGCGCTTCACGCGCGGGATTGAGGAGATTCTCATCACGCCGTTCTCGTACCTCGAGATGTTGCTCGGTTTGGTAGGTAGTGCCATGGCGCGCGCCATTTTAGTGTCGATACTTATTCTTGGCGTCGGGGTGCTCTTTGGGGCAGTGCAATTGGTAAACCCAATTGCNTTCTTCCTCTACGTGGGTGCCATTGCAGCTATTTTTGCCATGCTCGGGATTATTGTCGCGCTTTGGGCGGAAGGATTTGAGCAGCTGCAGGTCTTAAATACGTTTGTGATTACGCCACTCACGTACCTCGGTGGGATCTTCTACTCAATCACGTTTTTGCCCGAGCTAGCCGCGACCATTACGCGCTTTAACCCATTCTTTTACTTTGCCGACGGAGTGCGCAGCAGTATGATCGGCTACAGCGAAGCCGACACGANGCTCGGTGTTGTCATTATCACCGCGCTGGTGCTTGGTTTGGGCGTTTTGGTAACCCACCTCTTNCGCCGCGGCTGGAAGATAAGAGCCTAACCCACAGCAGCCGGGCGCCCGNCNGGCGCCCGGCTGCTACACTGGTGGCATGACTGATCATTCGCACCTATACAAAACAGCGGCCACGCTCCTTGCGAAAGGTAAAGGCGTCTTGGCGGCTGACCAAAGCGCCCGCACTATGGGCAAGCAGCTTCAAGCCATTGGAGTCGAGGACACAGCCGAGAATCGGCGCCAGTACCGACAAATTTTATTTACCACCCCAGGTATTGAGGAGTACGTCTCGGGCGTCATCCTCTACGATGCCACCATTCGCAACCAAACCGACGACGGCACGCCGTTTGTCGACTACCTCACAGCCAAGGGCATTGTGCCAATTATTAAAGTCGATGCCGCAACAGTTGAGCATGATAACTTTCCTGGCGAGGTAGTGACCCAGGGTCTCGACAACTTAGGCGAGCGGCTCGCCGAGTACTACGCTGTGGGCGCTCGGGCGGCCAAGTGGCGCGCCGTGTTTAATATTGGTCCTAACTACCCAACCGAGCAAAATATTCTTTTCGACTGTATTCAGCTCGCCCGGTACGCACAGCTTTGNCAAGCCAATGGCATCGTACCAATGGTAGAGCCAGAGGTGATCTTTAAGGGCAATCATACGATCGAGCGGGCCGAAGAAGTGACAACCCTGGTGCTACGTAAGCTATTTGATACCCTGGCCTGGTACAAGGTTGATCTTAAGGGAGTCATCCTAAAATCAAGCTTTGTGCTGGCTGGAAGTGACTTCGAAACCCAATCCTCGGCTGAGGAGGTGGGAGAGGCGACAATCAGGACATTCGAAAATAGCGTCCCACATGAGGTGCCGGGTATCGTCTTCCTCTCTGGCGGCCAGTCGCCGGAGCGAGCAACCGCCAACCTCGACGCGGTAGCAAAAATTGAGCAAGCTCGTGGTGGCTTACCGTGGGAAATGGCGTTCTCGTTCTCGCGCGGCCTCGAACAACCAGTACAAGAAGCGTGGCGCGGCGAAGCGGCGAACGTTCCGGCTGCGCAAGAGGCACTCTTGCATCGCCTGAAAATGAATCGCGCGGCCGACGGTGGTACCTACGACGCTAACGCTGAAGGATAGATAAAAGAAATAACGAAAAAACTGCCATTCGGCAGTTTTTTCGTTATTTCTTTTGCTTGTAGAGCGTNTGCTTTTTAGCAATTGGGTTGAACTTGCGTTCCTCGTGCTTCTTACCCGGATCTTTCTTATTCTTATTGTTGTACACCGTGTAGTAGACGTGACCTTTCCCAACGCCTTGTTCGTCGCCCGCAGATACCATTCGTATGAGTCGATCTTGTGACATACCTCTGTAGTAAAAATTTATTTAGATTAATAAAAATATTCTTTCAGACGACGTTTTATGAGTCGTTTACCCAGTGTAGTTTTTAGGTACCGCTCGCGGCGTTCGGCATCTGCTTGATTTAAGCAAGCCTCGTAGTAAATACAGCGCCGCTGAGAATTTTTTGTTGTCTTGGTACCACCGCAATTATGTTCTTTGAGCCTACGTTTGAGATCGTTAGTGTAACCAGTATAGAGAGTTTCAGTACCGTTGTCTGTACTCTCAAGTACGTAGACAAATGAACATAAAATAAATTTCTACTACGGGGTAGGTGGTCGCTAGCATACCAGAGGGGTAGC